>DASWKY010000084.1:0-6602 GCA_036396395.1 Bacteroidota bacterium
TGCTTCGCGTGTACGGTGTCTCAGCAGTTGAGATAACAGTAGAATGGGGACAGGCAGTCAGTCCGGAAAAAATTATCGACGCGCTGAAAACGAATCCCGCAATTAACGCAGTGTATCTTACCCACAGTGAGACATCAACCGGCGCGGCAACGGATGTGAAGGCGATAGCCGCCGCCGTCCGGAAGCAATCCGACGCCCTTATAATAGTAGACGGCATCACCGCCGTCGGCGCGATGGAAATACGGATGGACGACTGGGGCATTGACGCAGTAGCGACCGGCTCGCAGAAGGGGCTGATGGTTCCTCCCGGACTCGCATTCATAGCCTTGAGCGAACGCGCGTGGAAGCGTGTCGGGCAATCGAAATTGCCGAAATTCTACTTCGACCTTACCGTCGCGCGAAAATCAATTGCCACGAACGATACACCGTGGACTCCGGCAATTAGTTTACTCATCGGCGTCGATGCGGCTCTCGAAATGATCCGCTCGGAGGGTATCGAGCAAGTGTGGGCGCGTCATGAACGGCTTGCGCGGTCGGTGCGGTCGGCTGTCCAGGCACTCAGTATGAAAGTGCTCGCCTCGTCGCCCTCGAACGCCCTTACCGCAGTGTTGATACCGGATGGACTCGATGCGAAAAAGTTCAACAAGATACTCAAAGAGACATACAAGATTACCGTCGCAGGCGGACAGGGACACCTGAAGGGCAAAATCTTCCGCATCTCCCATCTCGGCTACTACGATGAATTGGAAATGGTGGCGTTGGTTTCCGCACTCGAATTGACTCTTCGGGATTGCGGTTACAAATTTGAGCCTGGGGCTGGAGTGAAAGCGGCTCAGCAAGCGTTTTTTTGAAATTATCCGTAGGGGCACGTTGCGACCTGCCTACCGGCAGGCAGGCGTGCCCCTACAAGTACATTTCGTTAAGTACATCCCATAAAATGAAAATTCTCGTTACTGACGCCGTCGAACAACGATGCATTGACCTTCTCAAGGCTGAAGGTTTTCAGGTCGATGTACAGGCTACGTTATCTCCCGAACGGCTAAAAGCGGTCATCGCGGGCTATGAAGCGCTTATCGTAAGAAGCGCCACAAATGTCACGGCGGACGTATTAGCAGTAGCAGGAGCTTTGAAAGTCGTCGGCAGGGCGGGGGCTGGAGTAGATAATATAGACGTAGATGCCGCCACCCGAAGAGGCATCGTGGTCATGAACACCCCCGGCGGGAACACGATTTCCACCGCCGAGCACACGATGTCTCTGATGCTCTCACTCTCGCGGAATATCCCACAGGCATTCGAGTCATTAAAGCAGGGAAAATGGGACAGGAAAAAGTACGTTGGTACGGAACTCTTAGGTAAGACGATGGGGATTATCGGGCTTGGGAAAGTAGGGAGGGAGGTAGCCGTGCGCAGTCAGGCTTTCGGCATGACGACCATTGGTTATGACCCGGTGCTCTCGGACGAAGTAGCCTCGAAGATGAATATCCAGCTCGTCTCTCTGGATGAACTATACGAGATTTCGGATGTCATCAGCGTCCACACGCCGTTGAATGATGAAACGCGGGCGTTGATTTCCGAGGCGCAATTCGGGAAATGTAAAGCAGGAGTGCGCATCATTAATTGCGCACGGGGCGGGATTGTGGATGAAGCGGCTTTGCTTCAGGCGTTGGAGTCTGGAAAAGTTGCCGGCGCCGCCATTGACGTATTTGAAAATGAACCACCAGGCGACCACCCCTTGTTGAAGCATCCGCATGTAATCGCAACGCCGCATTTGGGGGCTTCGACAGAGGAAGCGCAGGAGAAAGTCGCCACCCAAATAGCCCAGCAGGTCGCCGATTTTCTGAAAGACCGCGGCGTATCCGGTGCTGTGAACGCCGAAGTCATTCAGATGGCGATGAAGAAAGAGATCAAACCCTACGTTCAGCTTGCCGAGCGGCTTGGGAACCTCTTAGCTCAACTGATGAACGGCCAGCTGAAGAAACTGACAGTGCATTGCAGGGGCGGTTATCTCGTTCAGTCGAGCAAGTTGATTTCAGCCGCTGTGTTAAAAGGCGTCCTTTCGCACCTCATGTCGGAACCTGTGAATCTCATCAACGCACCGGTGCTTGCGCGCGAACGGGGCGTCCTTCTCAAAGAGGAACAAGAATCGGAACACGAAGCCTATTTGCATCTCTTGACCGTTGACTTCGAGACCGAAAAAGAAAGACGAAGCTTCTCGGGTACGGTGTTCGGAAACGCACATTTACGAATAGTAAAGATTGATGAGTACCATTTGGAAATTACTCCCGACGGGTATCTCCTCTTTTATAAGAACATCGACAAGCCGGGAATGTTGGCGACTGTCGGTTCGATACTTGCGCAAGCGGGAATTAATATTGCCGGGTTAGCGCTCGGAAGGGATAACCCCGGGCAGCGCGCTCTTACGATTATCAATGTGGACAGCCCTATCCCCATAACGGTATTAAGGCAATTAGAGAAAGTCGATGGCGTTTTCGAAGTAAAGGCTGTAAGGCTTTAACGTTGCCATACCGTAAGAATGTTGATTTTGTTGATATTAGGGGCGATTTGGCAGTTCGCAACACCAAGTCGATATTGGGAATAAGTCGTTTTCTTAAAAAAAGACTTGACAAAAGATAACTGTTATCCTATATTTTGTTAATTGTTAGCTCTCTCTTAACCTACAGCTCTTCAGAAGGAGGTGATGGTTAAGCCAAGAAAGCTGAGTTTGAGCTTTCTCCCGGCGAATAGTAATTGTTAAGGCTTCTCGTTTTCACTTTCCCTAAACTCTAACGCTACTACGAACACCTAGAAGGAGGTGCCGTAAGCCCAAGAGCTCTTGATGAGAGCTTTTCCGGCTCATTCATTATTGTTAAAGCATTTCTCTTGTGCCTGCCGACGGCATACCTAACAGAGTCGGCGAGTTGTCGAATTCAATACTAGTTTGTTTCATTACATTGTTCACTTCAGAAGGAGGTAGCTATGTACCGCAAGCTATTGTCGGCTGTAGCCCTTGTGCTTGTTCTGCCGCTGGTGTTATTCGCGCAAGAAGGAAAATTGCGCGGAACGGTGACGGACAGCCAATCAGGCGAGCCGCTTATCGGCGCCAACGTGATCATCGATGGTACGTCACTTGGTTCCTCCTCGGACATCAACGGCGAATACATCATCTTGGGCGTGCCTCCCGGCGCGTACACGGTGAAAGCGTCATACATCGGGTATGCCGCGATGACCGTTAGTAATGTCCGCGTAAGTTCTAATCTCACAACAACGCAAGATTTTCAGCTCAGCAGTACGGCGATTCAAACGAGCGAAATTGAAGTTGTCGCCGACCGCCCGCTGATCCAACGCAACACCACAAACACCATCCGTATGCAAACGCAAGAGGATATCAAGACGCTTCCGTTCCGCGGCTTGCAAAATATTCTTGCTCTGAGCGCGGGTGTCGTGCAACAGGATGGTAACCTGTATGTCCGCGGCGGCCGTGCCGGCGAAGTTTCGTACTTCATCGATGGTGCGACGGCGACGAACCCGTTATTTAACAGCGAGGCAATATCCCCGATTCAGGAAGCGATTGAAGAAATCCAGCTCCAATCCGGCGGTTACACTGCCGAATTAGGCGGCTCGAACTCTGCGATTGTCCGCACGACGATGCGCACCGGATCTTCACAATCGTTCAAAGCGACACTGGATTACCAGACGGACGATTTCGCCAAACCGGGCGAAGAATTTTTGGGCACGTCTTCTCGCGGATACCGGAACGCAGTCCTTACCTTGAGCGGTCCGATTATGCCGTCGCTTCGCTTTTTTGTAGCGGGCCAGCATAATTATCAACGCAACCGGAATCATATGTATCTTGAGCCGTTTCGGTTTGACAGTCTGACGACAGACGCATTCGGCTCGTGGACGGAAGGTACCCCGCTTCCGGGTGCCGTCGAGGTCAAAAGGAATCACCTCTACAAAAACTGGAGAAACGATAATACAGTGCAGGGAACGTTGCTGTGGGATATTCTCCCCTTTAAAGTCCGTTTTTCGGGAAGCTACAGTAATGTCGACCTCCCGACAGGCGGTGACTGGCCCGGCGCCTTGGGCAATACGTTCTGGCAACGTAGTTATCGCAACGAAACAAACAGCTACCTTGCTAATATGCGTGTTACGCATGTGCTGGATCCGAGAACTTTTTACGAAATCGGCGTTTCGTACTTACAGCGTGATTTTAGGGCGTACGACCCTGATTTCGGCGATGACTGGAAACTCTATGCCGATAGCACAGCATCCCGCGACAAAGGCTACATTACAGCTGATGGGTCGACGGGTTTCTTGAGTAGATATACAGGTCCCCCGGACTACTCTGTCATCAATGCGTTTCGCTTTTCCCATGAGTTCTCAAATAACAACTCATACCAGTTGAACGAACAAAGCAATATCGGCGTCTCGATTGACTTTACATCTCAAGTCAATTCCCAGTGGGAAGTGAAGGCTGGCGGCCGTATCGATTCGTGGAGCATGCGTCTGTATTCTGTCGGCTCTGTGAGCGGATACAACACCTACATTAGCCAGGCGGGCGCTTCTATTGGCGCAGACCCGTCGCGGGCTAAGGAGTTCGACCTTGCCGTGCAACGCGCCGCACTGATGAACTTGTATGGGTACGATAAGGACGGCAACAAGGTGGACGATGGGTTTGACGGACCCCGCAAGCCCTTGTTTGCTTCCGCCTACATCCAGAACAAGTTCGAGTTCAGTGATTTGATCTTGAACGCAGGTATCCGGTATGAACTGTTCGATATGAAAAACGTCGCACCGGTTGACTACGTCAATCCGGTGTGGGACGAAGACCTGAACTACTTTGCGAGCGACGACCAGTTGAAGGAAACCGACCCCGTGCACCTGTTGTTGCCTCGTGTCAGTTTCTCCTTCCCGGTGACCGACCGCACGGTGTTCTACGGCATGTTCGGAAAATATGCACAGCTTCCCGTCTTGAACCGTCTCTTTGACGGCACGCGGTTCCTTGCCTCCCGGATCAGCCCGCGCTCGCGCGTCGGTTATTCGCTGGGTTCAACCCCGGCAGGCACCGGATTCTTGGTAAAGCCGGAACGTACGACGCAGTACGAAGTCGGTATTCGCCAGACGCTGAGCGACAACTTTGCGTTCACCGTGACCGGTTTCTATAAAGACCTGCGCGACCAGATTCAGCTGAACAGAGTATACAACGATGTAGGCGTGCCGATTTTCGTTACGTACGGCAACTCCGATTTCGGTACGGTGAAGGGCTTGGAAATGACGCTCGAATTGCGCCGCACCAGCCGTTTGCAGGCACGCGTCAACTATACGTTGTCCGATGCGCGCGGCACGGCGTCCAACCCGTCCTCGTCCCGCAATGCGGTCTCCGACCAATCCGACGTCCGTTTCCCGGCGTTCATCAACCCGTTAGATTACGACCAGACACACCGTGGGTCGATTCTGTTGGATTATCGTTGGAGCAAGGGCGACGGCGGAGCCATTCTTGAAGGCTTCGGCGCCAACTTCCTGTTGACCTTCAACAGCGGCCATGCCTACACGAAGATCAAAGAACCGGAAAACCTCGGACAGGCAACCCCGTGGAATATCGGCGTCCGTCCGATCATCGACCCTCGCACGCGTAACCCCGTCGAGCCGATTAACTCATCTTCGACTCCGTGGATAGTGAATGTCGACCTGAACGCGAGCAAGGTGTTCTACTTCGAAGGGTTCACAGCCGAGTTGTATGTGAACGTGCTGAACCTGTTCGATACCAAGCAAGTCGAGAACGTGTTCCCGAATACGGGTACCCCGACAGACGACGGCTGGCTGCGCAGTGCGTTTGCCCGCTCGTTCATCGAGATCCCGAACTATGAGGCGTTCTATCGCGCTGTCAATATCGATAACCGCCATGCCTACATCGGCGCGAGCGGCAACGATATCTTTGGCACGCCGCGACAGGTTCGCGTCGGTTTGAAGTTGGAAATATAATCTGCTGATGTGCGCTTCCCCCGTCATCAGAGAATTCTCTGATGACGGGGATGAAGTCCGGATGAACGTATGTCCGTTGTGGGCAATACGAACACAGGTTCTCCGGGCAGTGTATGCAGAATAGTAAACCATAAATCAGCGTTCATTCAGAAGGAGGAGTTTGTATGAACAAATTCAGACAAGGTTTTCTCTTACGGGTCTTGATCCTTGCAACGCTCGCGGGCGCGTCCCTCGGGTTTGCAAAAGACCCGGATAATCCTTCGGGCAAGAAGGAAAAGAACCAGATGTATAAAGGCGCAGGGTTGCCGCGGTATGCGGTGTTGAATATCAACAACCTGCACAGTTGGCATCGCAGCGACGGACAGGCGAACCATTCGCCTGCGTCGGATAACGGGTTGTATTATCCGCGGTTTACCTCGTGGGCGATTTACCAGGACGGTATCCTGTGGGGCGGCAAGGCGTACCAGGATGCGGCGCTCACAGTGTCCGCACCGTTCGACCAGCTGATCCGTGTGGGCGGTGCGCACTACAGCACCGGCACGGTCGAAGGCCGTGTGACGGGCGAAGGCCCGACGGCGGTAGCGCAAAGCCCGAACGACGCCACAGCGCGGATGTACCGG
>DASWKY010000085.1:0-2163 GCA_036396395.1 Bacteroidota bacterium
TTGTGAATTTCCTTTCCATCAACTATACATCAAAAAACGCCACAAAGACACAAAGGCTCAAAAAAAATCTTCGTGTCTTAGTGCCTTCGTGGCTGGCGTTTTTTTTTTAATTCGGATTCTTCTTTACAGAAACACCCACCGAGAGCATCGTATTCTCCCACATCAGTTGTAGCGCCCCGGACTCAGCGCCCGTCGGCTCCAGCGCGATGGTAAACCGCTCAACGGTATTCTTCAGCGATTGTTTCTTCAGGTTCACACGCGCGACGTCCAGCGCGCGGTCGTATTCCGTCCCCCACTGTCCCGTTTGTTTGTTGATGATGAGCTTCCAGGCGTCTTGCGAGGGCACTGTATAGAGCGTATAGGATCCTCTCGGAATCTCCACGCCGTCAATCACGAGGTCGGCGTCCGTTCGAAACGAGGTGGCTTCGTTCGCGCCGGTGCGCCAGACTTCGCCGTACGGCACCACCGCGCCCATGATCGCTCGCCCACGCCGTGTGGGGCGGCCGTAATCCACCACGATGCGCTTGCCTTGTAACACCATAGCCGTAGAATCCCGCGGGCTTGCGACAAACGCATCTTGTAACACTTTGAACGGCGCCGTGAGCGTTGTCGTCTCCCATTCGATTTTGAGAATGCCGGAATGGTTATTCGTCCGCTCTAATGTAAAGGTCAGTTCTTCCACGGGAGTTCGAACTCTCCGGACGTCCAAATCGACGCGCGCAAAATCGAGGTCGGGGTTATACGTCGTTCCCCACTGCCCCGTTTGCTTGTTGATGATGAGCTTCCACTGCGTCGCGGTCGGGAAGGTATAGAGTGTATAAGTTCCGCGCGGGATTTCTACATCGCCGATTTGAATATCGCCGGCTGTGGTAAGCGTCGTCGCCTCGCCCGCTCCCGTGCGCCACACGCGGTTGTGCGGAACCGCATCTCCCATGATGCGCCGCCCGCGCACCGCAGGTTTGCCGTACTCAACGGCAACCCTCTTTCCGTCAATAACGACTTGCACCGAGTCGCGCGGAGTAACAACGGGCTGTTGTGCCGCAGTGCATGCAACAGCCATTAATACGACAAAATTAATACTATGAAATAATCGTTTTGACATACGTTGTCATAATTACATTATACCGGCTCAACCGCGCGGGCAACAATAATTCCTGTCTGGCGTTTGTTCTTCGCGAGGTACTCGGCGAGCGGCAGTTCTGTTATCATCACTTTGTATCCCACGTCCGGCGCGTGCATCATATGCAAACGGTCCGATTGCCGAATCGCTATTGCAGTGTGCGAGACATCCAGCCCTTCAATATCCGTCGTGATGGCGAGAATATCGCCGTCGTGTATCTCGTGCTCAATTGCATGCACACTGCCTTTCGGGATGTAATACATCTCCCGCTTGCTGATTTCTTCCTCCTGCTGTGCGATCACCTGCACCAATTCCGGATGCTCTTTCAACTGCTGGTATGCGTTCGGGTGCGTCGACATGAAGTTCATCTTTTTGCGATAGGACTCGCCGGACGTTTTTGTTACATCACGCCAGATGCCTTTTTTCTCGCCGTCATAGATATAATCCGTGAAGTAGTGCAACCGGCTGGGGTAGCCTTCGATAACGCCGCCGCGGTACCGCAGGAATTGCAATTCTCTCTTATACTCATCGAAGGACATAGCGTTCTTCTTGATACACCGCGCCAATACGACTGCGTTTTCGCAGAAGGACACGCAGTCCAGCCCGCGCATATTTACCACAAGCCGCTCCTCGCCGGGCGCCTCAATGCCGTTGGCGAGATACTCCGTGCCGATGAACGATTTCCCGACTTCCGTTATCACCGTGCCAATCGGTTTTTTCTGCAACGAGAGGGAAACGGCAAGCTCGAATTTCCGGGCGCACAACAGTGCATCGGGGTCGCCGGATTGAAGGATGTTATCGCCATAAGGGCGGGCGGCAATAAGGTCCCACGGAACAAGAGAAAGGCTTGAAAGAGCGGGAAATGTCCGTAAAAATGCTCTGCGGTTCATGTCGTTAAAACACGATGCCGATGCCGACGGTCAGAAACAGCCCGGAATAATCGAATTCAATCGACGTTTCCTCCGTGCTCATTGTCGTGAACCGCCGCACATCGCCTTCCATTTTACCGACCTTGCCGAATTTATACTTCGCCTCAAGCCGCA
>DASWKY010000086.1:0-2398 GCA_036396395.1 Bacteroidota bacterium
CAATATAGGCGAAAAGGCATTGCCGGCGATTCATACGACTCCCGAATCATTGGAATTACAAGGACTGCTTCGCCAGATGGTTGATAAGGATTGCACGTCGGTTTCGATGGAAGTTTCCTCTCACGCGCTTCAACAATCGCGCGTGCACGGCATCGATTTCCGCGTTGCGGCGTTTACAAATCTGACGCAGGACCATCTGGATTATCACGGCTCTATGGATGAATACTTCCGCGCAAAAAAGCTCTTGTTCGACGGTTTGGGCGATGACCGTGCGGCAGTCACAAATGCGGACGATGAATACGGAAACCGAATTGCTGGTTCAACCAAAGCGAAAACGATCAGTTACGCAATCAATGCGGCGGCGGATATTCGTGCGACGAACGTCAGTATGTCGGTTGAGGGTTCCAAGATGATAGCAGAGCACGCAGGCGAAAAGACAGATATTTCCTCACCGCTCGTCGGGCGCTTCAACGCGTATAATGTCTTGACGGCGTTCTCCGTTGGCGTTGCGCTTGGTGTGCCGAAGCAGACGATTCAAAAAGGCATCGCCAGCCTGCGGTCTGTGAAAGGCAGGTTCGAGCGCGTCGCATCGCCGAAAGGCTGGACGGCGATTATCGACTATGCCCATACGCCGGATGCGTTGGAAAAATGTCTGCGTACGATTCGAGAAGTCATTCCGAACGGAAGGGTTATCACCGTATTCGGCGCCGGTGGCGACCGCGATACAAGTAAACGCCCGCTGATGGGAAAAATCGCTGGCGAACTCAGCGATATTGCGATCGTCACCTCGGACAACCCGCGTACGGAGGACCCGCAACACATCGTAGAAGACGTCGCGGCAGGAATTCCAAAGAAAGCGCACTCGCTGAAAGAAGTCGACCGCCGCGCCGCGATACACAAAGCTGTCGAGCTTGCCCGTCCCGGAGACGTCGTGCTGATCGCCGGAAAGGGTCACGAAGAATATCAAGTCATCGGCACAGTGAAGCGGCACTTCAGCGACCGCGAGGTGGTCGAGGAACTCTTATGAGAGTGCAGACAACACAGATGGTTCGCGGATTGCGGATTTCACAGATGAATCGGCGTCATCTGTCATCCGTGAGTACTGTGCGAAATCTGTGGAATCAATTATGAAGCTCACGGCGAGCGACCTGCTTCAAGTTCGGCACGAACGCATACTCAGCATTGAGAGGATTCCGAAGTCGGGTATTACAGGAGTTTCGACCGATTCCCGGTCGGTCAAGAAAGGCGATTTGTTTGTTGCTTTGCGCGGAGAAAAATTCGACGGCCATGATTTTCTGGAGAACGTGGTAAAAGCCGGCGTCTCGGCGCTGTGTGTCGGGCAAACATGGTTTTCGCTGAAAGGCAGTTGGCTTGCGGGAACCACTATGCCGGCGGTGGTAGTCAAGGACACAACCCGAGCACTTGGAGAGTTAGCGCGAGTGTATCGGCGGAAATTCAACATCCCGGTGCTTGCCGTTGGCGGCAGTAATGGGAAAACATCTACAAAAGAAATGATTGCAAATGTCCTGCGGACGAAATATCCAGTGCTCAGCACGGAAGGAAATTTGAACAACCACATCGGCGTGCCGCAAACGATATTCAGGCTGGAAAAAAAACACAAGGCGGCTGTCGTTGAAGTCGGAACGAATCACGCCGGGGAAATCGCGTACCTGTGTGAAGTGTTGGAGCCGACGCACGGGTTACTTACGAACATCGGCCACGAACATTTGGAATTTTTCCGCGACCTGAACGGTGTTGCGAAAGCCGAGGGAGAGCTTTTCGCCTGGTTATCAAAGCGCGCCAAACAGGGTGGAACGAGTGCCGTGGCCTTTGTGAACGCAGACGACCGGCGGCTTGCAAAGCAGGCAAGCCGGGTGAAGAAAAAAATCACGTACGGGTTTCGCACGAGTGGCGTTGCAGTGAAGGGCACCATTCTCGGGTTTGACCGGTATGGCAATGCCGAAGTTGAAGTGAAACCCAAAGGCGGCAAAACGTTTTCGGTGAAGCTGAACGTGCCCGGCGAGCATAATGCGATGAATGCTCTTGCCGCTTCCGCGGTCGGGATTGCGTTTAAAATCCCAACGGTAAAGATTCAAAAAGCCCTCGCGGCGTTTAAGGCGATCGGCAAGAGAATGCAAGTGCTTCATATCGCTGGAGTTACCGTCATTAACGATACGTACAATGCCAATCCAGATTCTATGTTGGCGGCACTTTGGACGTTAGGTACAATGAAAACATCCGGTAAACGGATAGCCGTATTGGGCGATATGTTCGAGCTTGGCTCGCACTCGGAAGAAGCTCACCGGTCAATCGGGCAAGCCGCCGGTAAAGCGGGCGTCGAATACTTGCTCACACACGGCGCGAATGCGCGGCAGATCCACGACGCGGCGGCGGTATC
>DASWKY010000087.1:0-10444 GCA_036396395.1 Bacteroidota bacterium
GCATCGACACCAGATGTTTTTGTCTCATCAAACATGCTCTTCGTGATGTACAGCGTAGCGACTTTTCCGTCGTGGGCGAATTGCAGAGTCGAGAGCGCTTTACCGAGTAATTGGATTCTTCCGGCGCTTCCTTGCTCGTACACGTGCTGGTAGATAGCTACCGGGTCCGCGCCGCATTCTATTAAGTGCGCCGCCTGACGATGGACCTCAGGGTCGGTTTTGGGAAACCGGAACGAGCCCGTGTCCGTCATAATCGCGGTATAGAGGGCGGTCGCAGTTCCTTTGCTGAATGAATCTCCGTTCAGGAACGCGAGAAGGCGGTAGAGAATTTCGCCCGTAGCGGCAGAGGGTTCATCGAGAATATATACATCCGCAAAATCGGTTGTATCGAGATGGTGGTCGATACAGATTTTCTTTGCTTTACTGGCGAGCACATAGTCCTTCAAGCTTGCCAGCCGGTCTGGACTATTCGTATCCAACACGATGATAACGTCGGCTTCATGAAGAATCCGTGTGTGTTGCGCGGGGTCGAATTTTTGAATCGCACCGAGTACATCGAGAAAACGGTAGTAGTACGGCGTCTCGCTGTGATTCAGAATGTGAGTTTCCTTCCCTCGTAAAGCCAGGAACTCCGCCAACGCGACCTCGCATCCCAACCCATCGCCATCAGGATTGACGTGTGTGGTGAGCACGAAACGCTTGCCCTGCTCAACTATTTTTTTGAATAGCTCGAATTCTTGTTGCATAGCAAGATCAAGGAAGAAGCAATAAAAAAGGTGTGACCGCACAAACAGCCACACCTTGTGTGAAACTTATGAATGGACTATTGCACGACCCATGTTTCGCCGGAGTTTAACAGCTTGGTCATATCTCCCTCTCCGCGCTTCTGTTTTGCAAATTGAATTTGTCGCGTCATTTCCTCTTCATAGACAGGCCGGTCGATTGCCAGGAATATCCCCACCGGACGGGGCAGGTACGACTTATAGGTCATGTCGGCTAATATAAACGAGAGAGTCGTGTCCTTTTCGTCATGCACAAGCAAGTCGTTAACAGAATACTTACCGTCTTTCAACGAGACGACTTCCGGCGTAAAGCCGTTCAACCGGATACCCTTATCATGTTCTTTTCCAAATACGAGAGGTTTACCGTGTTCGATGAACACCACACTGTCTTCCTTCGTGTCTTTTTCTGTGAATTGGAAGAACGCTCCATCGTTGAACACGTTGCAGTTCTGATAAATTTCGACGAACGATGTCCCTTTATGTACCGCCGCCCGTTTCAAGATTGCCTGCATATGCTTGGGATCGCGGTCGAGTGTGCGCGCTACGAACGTCGCGCTTGCGCCAAGGCACAGCGATGCCGGATTAAACGGGTAATCAATGGAACCGTAGGGAGTTGATTTCGTCACCTTCCCGGTCTCTGAAGTAGGGGAGTATTGCCCCTTCGTGAGACCGTAGATTTGGTTATTAAAGAGCAGGACGTTGACGTCAAGATTGCGCCGCATCAAATGGATAATATGATTACCGCCGATACTGAACCCATCGCCGTCGCCCGTTACGATCCAAACGGACAAATCGGGGCGCGCGAGCTTTAAACCGGAAGCGACTGCCGGCGCACGTCCGTGAATGCTGTGGAAGCCGTACGTATTCATGTAGTACGGGAATCGGCTTGAGCATCCGATACCGGAGATGAACGCCATCTGGTGGCGCGGGATGCCAAGGTCCGGCATCACTCGCTGAGTTTGCGCGAGAATGGAATAATCGCCGCAACCCGGACACCAGCGGACGTCCTGGTCGCTTTGAAATTCCTTCGCCGTGTATTTCTGAGACGGGTCCGGTTTATGTTTCGAGATCAGTTCTTCAACCTGTGTTGACATGATTAACCTTTCAGTATTTCGTCAATCTTATTTTCAATTTCGACCGCCTTGAACGGCAAGCCTTGAACTTTATTCAACCCAAGCGCCGGCACGAGGTATTTTGCTCGCAGTACCTTTATCAATTGTCCTAAATTAAGCTCGGGCACCAATACATGCTTAAATTTATATAAGATCTCTCCCACATTTTTTGGCATAGGGTTCAGATGCCGCAAATGGAGATGGGAGACGGAATGTCCTTTTTCGCGGTGTCTATTCACGGCTGTACGTATCGCGCCATAGGTACTACCCCAGCCGACAACTAGCAGGTCTCCTTCAGGGTTGCCTTCTACTTCGGCAAGTGGAATATCGTTTGCGATACGCTCGACTTTTTCAGCGCGAAGCTTAATCATCAGCTCGTGATTCTCAGGTTCGTAATTAACATTACCGGTGATGTTTTGCTTCTCAAGACCTCCGATACGGTGCTCAAGTCCGGGTGTTCCGGGAATTGCCCATGGGCGCGAGAGCGTTGTTTCATCTCGCTGATAAGGGAAGAATCCTTCCGGGTCCGTACGGAATTTCGGCGAAATGTCCGGCATCGCATTAAAGTCAGGGATAAGCCACGGCTCTGAGCCGTTGCCTAAGTAGCCGTCCGAAAGGAAAAACACGGGAGTCATATACTTCAGCGCAATACGCGAGGCTTCGAAAGCCATCTGGAAACAATCAGCCGGTGTTGAGGCGGCGACGATAGGGATTGGAGCCTCGCCGTTGCGACCATACAACGCTTGAAGTAAATCTGCCTGCTCGGTTTTTGTCGGAAGCCCCGTGCTGGGACCGCCGCGCTGAATGTTACAGATTACGAGAGGCAGTTCCACCATGACTGCAAGGCCGAGGGCTTCGCCTTTGAGTGCAACGCCGGGTCCGCTTGTCGTCGTGACAGCGAGCGCGCCGCCAAATGAAGCGCCGATGGCGGATGTGATGCCCGCGATTTCATCTTCAGCCTGAAAGGTCTTCACGCCGAATTGCTTATACATGGCAAGCTCGTGCAGAATATCGCTTGCCGGGGTAATCGGGTAACTGCCGAGGAATAATTCTATGTTCGCTTTTTTCGCCGCCGCCATGAGTCCCCATGCCGCCGCCTGGTTGCCGATGATATTCCGGTATGTTCCGGGTGGGAGCTTTGCGGCGGCGACTTCATAACGCACGGCGAACATCTCTGTCGTTTCGCCGTAGTTCCAGCCGGCTTTCAATACGCGAACGTTCGCTTCCATGATCTCCGGCTTGTTGCCGAATTTCTTTTTTAGCCAGTCGAGCGTGGAATCCATCGGGCGATTGTAGAGCCAGTACATCATCCCGAGCGCGAAGAAATTCTTTGACCGGTCGACAAGTTTGCTGGAGAGGCCCATATCCTGCAGTGCGAGTGCAGTCAGCTTGCTGATGTCCACTTCGAAAACTTGATACTTCGAAAGCGAACTGTCTTTGAGGGGGTTGCTCAGGTAGCCTGCGAGCTTGAGGTTTTTGTCGTTGAAGCCGTCTGTGTTGACGATGATGACGCCGCCGTCAAGGAGACTGCTTAAGTTTACTTTGAGAGCGGCGGCGTTCATTGCCACGAGCACGTCGCACGCGTCTCCGGGAGTATTAATTTCCGTACTGCCGAAATGAATCTGGAAGCCGCTGACGCCGAAGAGCGTGCCCTGGGGAGCGCGAATTTCAGCGGGAAAGTCTGGTAGTGTGCTGAGGTCGTTGCCGAGAATTGCCGTCGTGTTTGTGAATTGCGTCCCGGTCAACTGCATCCCGTCGCCCGAATCGCCCGCAAACCGTATCGTTACTTCTTCGAGAGTTTTAAAAGTTTTTTCAGCCATAAAAATCGGTGAGTTCCTCTGAGGGAATAAATATGAGAGTAACAAATTCTACCAAAAAGTAGTCAAAAATTAGCACAAAAGTCAAGAAAAGTGACATCTCCTGACTAAAAAAGCAAAACGCCAGCTTCCGTATTCGAAAGCTGGCGTTGATATATGCTCACAACGGAAAATTATTCCCGCACCACCCAAACCTTTACTTTGCCGGTAACACTTCCGGGCAGTTTGACGTTGACGTCGTAAATACCGAGAGCTTTAAGAGGCTCGTCAAGTTCGATGATGCGTTTATCGAGCGTGATGCCCTTCTCCTGCAGTCCGTCGGCGATCATCTGGGAGGTGACCGAGCCGAACAGCTTCTCGTCCTCTCCCACTTTCATTTGTATGGTCAACGATAACTTCTCCAGCTCGGCGGCAAGCTTTTCAGACCCGGTTTTTTCTTTGTCCATTCGCCGGGCAGATTGCTTTTTCTCCTCGTCAAGCATTTTCACGGCGTTGGCGGTTGCAAGGAAGGCGATGTTGCGGGGAATTAAAAAATTCCGCGCATAGCCGTCTTTTACATCCACCACGTCTCCGAGCTTTCCGAGTTTATTATGGTCTTGTCGTAAAATGACTTTCATGTCCGTGCTCCTCAAATTTCTTGTAGTGAGTAGTTCGTTCAACTGACCGCGTCGGCGACGAAGGGGAGAAGCGCCAAATGCCGCGCTCGTTTTAACGCGATCACGAGATGCCGCTGGTGCTTTGCGCACGTGCCGGAAATCCTGCGCGGGATAATCCGTCCTTGCTCCGAGAGAAATCGTTGCAGGCGCTTCTCATTCTTATAATCGATATAGAGTTCTTTATTGTCGCAGAAGCGGCAGGTTCGTCGCTTCCTCAGTTGTCCCGCCCCGCGCGGCGTACGTGGACCGCGAGGACCTCTGGGACCGCCGGGGCCTCCATGACCTCCTGGACCACGCGAAGAGGATGAAGATTTCGAGAATGTCGATGTTTTACGTTTCAAGGGTGTTCTCCAGTTTCAATAGTTTGGTCAATTCGTGAATATTAAGACGGGAAGAGGTTATGCCTCGTCCTCGTCATCATCTTCGTCATCCGTGACAACTGCCGCCGTAACTGCCGGTTTGACCGGGACGGGGACCGGGACAGGAGCCGGAACCGGCTCTGCCGCCAATTGATCTTTTGCCGCTTGTGCCGCGCGCGCTTTCAACGCTTTGCTGTCGAACACAATAGTCAGATACCGGATGATGTTTTCGTCGAGTTGGTAGTGCCGCTCAAGCTTGGCGACCGCGTCGCCCGGAGCGTTAAACTCGATAACGGTGTAGAAGCCGTTGTTCTTTTTCTTGATGGCGTAAGCGAACCGCTTGCGGCCCCACTTGGTGAGTTCACGGACTTCGCCGCCGTTCTTCGCGATGTTCTCCTTCACTTTCTCGATGACCGCATCGATTTGCGTGTCGTCGAGGCCGGCGTTCACGATGAACGTCGTTTCGTACGTGCGTATCATAGTTCTTCTCCCTTTGGACTGTATGATTGATATGGCCCCAACCTCCGAGAGACTCTAGCGTCTGCTTCTGTGTTGGAGCAGGGGTTTATATATGTACTACTACTTTCTTTCTGTTACAACAACGGTGCGATCACGAGCGACACAATCGACATTAATTTTATCAAGATGTTCATCGAAGGTCCGGACGTATCTTTGAACGGGTCGCCCACCGTATCGCCGACCACAGCGGCTTTATGAGCGTCGGAACCTTTGCCTTCGCCTTCGACCTCGCCTTTTTCAATCGCTTTTTTTGCGTTGTCCCATGCTCCGCCCGCGTTTGCCATCATAAGCGCAAGCAGAACGCCCGTTACCGTTGCGCCGGCAAGCATTCCGCCGAGAGCGGCAGGACCCAAGATGAACCCTACAACGACGGGCGCGGCAACAGCCGATACGCCGGGGAGAACCATTTCTTTTAATGCGCCTCTGGTGGCGATATCGACACAACGAGCGGCGTCGGGCTTTGCGCCTTCTTTGCCTTCGAGCAATCCGGGAATTTCGCGGAATTGGCGTCTGATTTCATCCACCATTTTTCCTGCCGCTCTGCCCACCGCTGTCATGGTCATAGCGGCGATGAGGAAGGGAAACATGCCGCCGATAAATAATCCTATTACCACGTACGGGTTTGTGATAAGAATTTGCACCGGCGAAAGCCCTTTGGAGAGCATGTTTTGGTCTATAGCCTGTGAATACGCGGCAAAGAGCGCCAGGGCTGTCAATGCCGCAGAGCCGATAGCAAATCCTTTTCCGATCGCCGCAGTGGTGTTCCCAAGAGAATCTAATCCGTCGGTAATTTTTCGCACTTCAGGTCCAAGACCGGACATTTCTGAAATCCCACCGGCATTATCGGCAATCGGTCCATAGGCGTCAACCGACATGGTGATGCCAACCGTTGCCAACATTCCGACTGCAGCAATGCCGATGCCGTATAAGCCGGCGACTTCATTCGAGACGTAGATGGCGATACAGATAGCGACAACGGGGAGCGCGGCTGATTCCAGACCGACGGCAAGTCCGTGAATGATATTCGTAGCGGAGCCTGTCTTGCTTGCCAAGCCGATACGTTTGACAGGCGCGCCAGAAGTATAATATTCAGTGATTAAGCCGATGGCAATACCCGCGATTGTGCCCCAGAAGACAGCCCAGAACACATTGTTGCTCACATCATAGCTTCTGATAATCCATAAACTGCCCAGCAAAAAAATGCCAGCAGAAATAAACGTTGAATAGCGCAAAGCCGCGGCGGGCGAAAACTGCTTGAGTATTCTCATTGAGCCGATGCCGATAAACGATGCGATAAGTCCGATTGTGGCAAGGACAAGGGGGAGCGCCATCAGAATCGATTTAATGTCGGTGTCGCCAACTTCCGGCATTGCCTTGAGGATTCCCAAGCCTTCCGGCAGTAGCGTTGCGCCGATAGCGATGGTGGCAATGATGGAGCCTACATACGATTCAAAAATATCCGCGCCCATTCCAGCCACATCGCCGACGTTGTCGCCGACGTTATCGGCGATGACGCCCGGGTTGCGCGGGTCGTCTTCAGGAATGCCTGCTTCGACTTTTCCGACAAGGTCTGCTCCTACGTCTGCCGCCTTCGTATAAATGCCGCCGCCGACGCGCGCAAACAGAGCGATAGAACTCGCTCCCATCGCGAAGCCGTTAATAATGCTCGAGTGTTCCGGGTTGCCGAAGAACATATACCACAGACCGACGCCGACCAATCCAATGCTGGCGACACTCACGCCCATGACCGCACCACCGTCAAATGCTGTTAAGAGGGCCTTCCCTTGTCCGACGGAACGAGCCGCTTCCGCTGTGCGGACATTTGCTTTTGTTGCCGCCTGCATTCCTAAAAATCCTGCCAACACAGAACAGAGAGCTCCGCTTACAAAAGCGGTTGTGGTGTATTGACCGAGAAAGTACCAAAGCAGTGCCGCAACGATAGTCACGAAGATTGCCAAGACAACATACTCACGTTTCAAAAACGCCATCGCGCCGACGTGAATTTGCGAGGCGATATCTTTCATGCGTTCCGTACCTTCTGGCAACCGGCTCAAGGTATAATAAATCACGAATGCCACAAGCAATCCTACTGCGCCAGCCCACGGTACGTATTGTGTCAGTTGTTCCATGAAAAGCTATTCTTTCGTATTCACGTGTTCGGTGTGTGTGTCGTATTGTACAGATTCATCGCCTGTTGAAGTCCCTCGCGAGCCGCACACAAGCAGGCGTCTGCCGCTCGTTCGACCATCCGTTTGACTTCGGGTCGTTCTGTTGTAGTAAATCGCTCCAGCACATAATCCGCCATCAAGGATTTATCCTTGGGGATTGCTTCGGAGGCTATACCGCAACGAAGGCGAGGGAATGAATCCGATTGCAGGTGGTATATAATCGAGTACAGACCGTTATGTCCACCATCGCTCCCCTTCAACCGCAGACGAAGCGAGCCGAGGAGAAGCTGAAAATCATCACAGAGAATGCAACAATCTTCCGGTGCGAGATTATGCTGTTCAAGTATGTCCAGAACAGCCGAGCCGCTATTGTTCATGTACGTCAGCGGCTTTGCAAGTATAATATCGGAACCTCGATACCGGCAGTGCGCCCAGTTATACTCGCCCTTGCCCGGTTGAAGCGGCGCTCGTACGCGCTCGACTAGAACATCAATGACATCAAACCCAACATTGTGCCGCGTGCCGTCGTACTGGCTTCCTGGATTACCCAAACCGATAAAGGCAAGCATACCATTCGGTGGCATGAGAGACGCCGCGATTACTTTTTATCCGCTTTTTCTGAGCCTTTCTTTTCAGGAGCGGCTTTTTCTGCTTCTCCTTCGGCGCCTTCTTCAGGTTTTTTACCTTTGGCAATGACTTCCGGCTCAGCAGGTGCGGCGGCGACAACGCCTTCCGCAACAGGGGCAACCTCAGCTTCTTTCAGAATCGTCGGAGGTACAACTGCCACAACGGCGCTGTTTTCGTTTTCGAGGATTTTGACATTCTCGATTATTAACTCTTTGACGTGAACGGAACGATTCATCAGCAAGTTCGTAACATCAACTTCCAGATGGTCCGGAATGTGCTTCGGCAAGCAGGAGACACGCACGTAGTGCATGATGTGTTGCAGAATTCCGCCGTCTTTTACTCCCTGCGCAGTTCCTTTCACGACAATCGGCACTTTAATGGTGACCGCCTCATCAGCTTTTAATCCGAAGAGGTCGAAATGAATGGGCTTATCGGTGACGGGGTCGTAATCCACATCACGCAAGATGCACGTGTGCGTCGAGCCGTCGTCGAGCGTCAGGTTAATCACGTGCGTCGCCGTCGTTTTGATGAGCGGGCGCAACGCGAGCTCGTTGAGTACGACGGGGATATTTTGTTGCCCGTGGCCATAATAGATGCCGGGCACTTTACCCTGTGCACGAAGTTGTCTGGTATGTTTGCCGAATTCTTTTCGAACTTCGGCTGTAAGAGTTAATTCTGACATGTCTGCCTCGTGCTCGTTATATTCTGTCTTTGTCGACGTCGAACAGCGAACTAATCGACTGGTGATTATGTGTTCTATTGATTGCTTCTGCAAACAACTTCGCCACAGAACGAAGTTCGATCTTGGGCGATTTCTGCCGCAGGGGTATGCTATCTGTCACTGTCAAATTCTTGAGCGCTGAAGTATCAATGCGCTCGATTGCTTTTCCCGAAAGGATAGGGTGCGTACAGGCTCCGTAGACTTCCTTCGCGCCGTTTTCTTTTAGCGCGGCGACGGCATTGACAAACGTTCCTCCCGTATCGATCAGGTCGTCCACGATTAGGACGTTCTTTCCGTTCGTATTGCCGATGACATTCAGGACTTCCGCTTCATTCGCTTTGGGCCTTCGTTTGTCAATAAGCACAAGGTCGGCGTCCAAACGTTTTGCGAACGAGCGCGCCATCTTCAACCCGCCGACATCCGGAGACACGACGGCAAGGTTGGGGATATTCATGCTCCGAAAATGGTCGATAAACACAGCCGACGAATATAGATGGTCGAGCGGAATATCGAAGAACCCTTGAATCTGCGGAGCGTGCAAGTCCATGGTAATGACCCGGTCGGCGCCGGATCCGGTCAAGAGATTGGCGACGAGCTTTGCCGTGATGGAGACGCGCGGCTGGTCTTTTCTGTCCTGGCGTGCGTACCCGAAATAGGGAATCACAGCCGTGACCCGTTCAGCAGATGCCCGCTTTGCTGCATCGAGCATGATCAATAATTCAATCAGGTTTTCCGCGGGCGGCTGTGTCGATTGGACGATAAACACATCGTCACCTCGAATATTATCCGCGTACTTGACCCACATCTCTCCGTCGCTAAAATTTCGCAGTTCGACGTGGCCAAGCTCGAATTTTCCTTCCGCCGCAATTTTTTCGGCAAGGGGTCGGTTTGCTCTTCCGGAAAAAACTTTTAAGTCAGCCATGTACTCTTAATTGATGAGAGTGAAACTGATTCAGAAATTTATCCAGCGCCAACGATGCGTCGGAAGGTTGCATTACTTTTTAACGACTTTAAGTAAAGTTCAAACCGTACAGCTTCAGACCGCGTTTCAAATTCTTTTTTGAAGACAAGTTGCCAAGGACCCTTTTTGCGAGTTGCTTGAACCCGTCCTTGGTTATGCCGCACGATTCGGTCGTCAATATCATCAGTATGACCAGTATAGAACCTACGGCTTGCTAGGCTTCTTAACACATACGTGAAAAACATTTCTATCAAGTTGCAGCACTGCTGGGGTGCCAGGATTCGAACCTGGGAATGACGGCTCCAAAGGCCGTTGCCTTACCGCTTGGCGACACCCCAAAATGTTTTTTTTCGAACCTGCGAATGTCCCGCCACAGCGGGATGCCTTATCCGCCTCTGGCGGACGACACCCCAAAATTTTTTTTTTCGAACCTGCGAATGTCCCGCCATAGCGGGATGCCTTATCCGCCTCTGGCGGACGATGCCCCAAAAATAAAGCCCAACTTCGAAACGAAATGGGCTCTAAATATATGGAAAAAACGACGCTAAGTCAATCAGTATTTAGCACTTCTGGGTATTGCCGAGACAGCATCGGTAGCAAGTGATGGCTACTATTATTCTCATACACTATTTACTCCGGCTGAGGCAAGAAAAGAATGGTATTGAACAGAAGTTTATGAAGCCCTGTCCAGAACATTCTAAATGTCACGGATTCAGAATAGA
>DASWKY010000088.1:0-1767 GCA_036396395.1 Bacteroidota bacterium
ATTTTCTGATCAAGGTTGCTAAAACACATCAGGATTATAAAATCCGCGAAAAAGCCGTCTATTACCTCGGCAATATCGGCGGCGAGAAAGCGCGATCTGCGTTGATGGACATCTTGAAAGGGAAGTAACACACATTCGTAATCGTTTAGATGAAGGCGTCCCGTCGAGTCAGATACTCGGCGGGACGCCTTTGCGTTAGGGTAATACGCCCCTTTTTTCCCTCTTAATTTTTCCCGTTATTTCCTGCAGCGTATTACCTCTCTCACGCATCATACATTTGAACCGGCAACCGGAGCACATGCACGACGAAACGGAATTACTTCAACGTACGAAGAACGGCAACCACGCGGCTTTTCGTGAGCTGTACGACTCGCACGTCTCGTCGTTATTTCGGTTTCTGAAACAATTTTCTTCGGATAGGGACGAAGTACAGGAGTGGGTCCAGCGAGCCTTTATTAAAGCATATGAGAGAATTGATACATTCGATGAGCGTTCTCGCTTTTCTTCGTGGCTATTCCGTATCGGAATCAACGAAATGAAGATGGACCGCCGCCGCGAACTTACTGCCCCAGTTATTCCTTCGGTAGAGGAGATGGAAGTGTCCGTGCAAGCTGTTGACGATTTCCACTGGAACGAAGTGATGGGCGGCTGGCTTTACGAACTTGATACCATAAAACGGATGGTGTTCATGCTGTATGAAGTAGAGGGGTATTCTCATGCGGAAATCGCTTCCATGCTGAATATCGGCGAAAGCACGTCCCGTTCCATCCTTTCCCGCACCAAGCAATGGCTCAAAGACAAATGGCACACTGAGGAGAAGAGTGTATGATAGACCCGAACAACATGTATCGAGAGGATGATTTCCCCACCGGGGAAGAGCGGAACAGCATGTGGCGAAAAATTGAAAAAAGCATTGCGCCTGTGCGAACACCGATATTCTTTATCCACGACCGGCGCAGTTTTGTCTATGGCATTGCCGCCGCATTTGTACTGTACTTTGCATCGTTTGGGGCGTGGCAGGCAGTGAAACAGCAAATGGAAGGCGACTTGCCTGCCGAGATTAAGGTCGACCAGGCGTATCGTTCCGCCATCGGTGCATTGGAGGAAGTCATTCCCGTCGCACTGCCACATCAGCAAACCATCCCGCAGGATTCGGGAATCCTCTCTGCTCGTCAGCAACAGTTGCAATTGTTGGATACAGCAATTATAAATTTGCGTAAGGAAACAGGCGCGAACGACCTTTCGCCCGTTTTGCGCGCACGATTGCGTCAATTATATTCATTAAAGTTACAGGTGTTACAACACATGATTGAACATGGAGAAATAGAACTATGAACGCATTACTTGGCTTGGTTGTTTCAGCCGCAACTTTCTTGTTGAGTTTCGATGGTGGAGAGAAAACACGCGACATCGAACAGCGTATCAATGTCGACCCATCACAGCGCATTGAAATACTGGGATTTCCCGGTTCCAAGATTAATTTTTCATCTTGGGATAGCACTACCATTTATGTGAAATTGCACCTGCGCATTGAATCCTCCGACCGGGAGTACGAAGAGCGATGGATCGAGTCCGTGCGAATCTCCGAGCGCAGAACTTCGTCGGGAGTGGTTCTGACATTCGAGGAACCAGACCGGCGCGGAAACTCCGGCGGCGGTTTTTGGAGCAGGCTCTTCGGCTCGAATTATGTCTCTCGAGAAATCTCCGGAGAAATCATCCTTCCGCGTTCGAATTCTCTCAAGATCACGATGCCCTACGCCACCGTTG
>DASWKY010000089.1:0-4529 GCA_036396395.1 Bacteroidota bacterium
GAATAAACAGCGTATCACGAGATTCAAGAACTGCAACAATGGAGCTCTCTAAAATAAAACACGGGAAGCCCTTTTCCAAGGACTTTCCCGTGCGATTTTTTTACATCATTTTGTCGGCGGAATTATTTCTTCGGCTGAGGCTTATATTCCCACAATACATTGACGATTTTCCATTCTCCGTTCCACTTCGCCAAGTGCATATAGTCAATCCAGCCGGACATAATCGCTTTGACACTCGCTGTGTTACCATAGATGTCCAGAATGTACACAACTTTTTGTTGCTGTTCCTTCGGCGTGTTTTTTCCGCCGCCACGCCGCGCGCCGTTAATCAGTTGCGTTGCGCCCATGCCGCTTAGCCAGTTTTTGCCGGAGGCTTCGTCGGTCTGCATAATTCGCTTGGCTAACTCCGGATGCAGTGCACGCTCCATGCGTTCGGCGCTAGCCTCGTACCACCCCTCCACATAATTAAGAGCGGTTTCACGAATTGCGGCAGAGTCGGCGGCAGTTTGGGCTACAACCTGGCAAAGACAAATAATGGAGAAAAGCAGAACTGGTAAGGCTCTCGTATGCATGGACTCCTCCTTAATTAAATGAAGTAGTTGACGCCTAACATATAATAAGTAACCATACGGATTCGGTGCGATAATGTTTCCTGTATGTAAACAGCAAACGGGAAGCTTTTAGAAAACTTCCCGTTTACCATGAGGGTGCATCTATCAGTGCAAATCTGCTACATCAGCGGAATCCGCGTGGCGTTACATACTCCACCAGTAGGTAAATTTAACCATGAAAATATTGTCCGCATCCGCATCCATCAACCTTGACATTGAGCGTCGAAATTGGAACTGCCCGTCATTTTCAAAATCCGAGCGGCTTTGCGTCCAGACGAAATAGAGTGTTGAGCCCGGACGGTATTCCCAGCGTAACACGGCGTTCCCGCGAAGCGATTTAAAATTGAAATCTGGATTGTCAAACTGAATCGGTGCGGCAGAGCCAGCGCCGTCCGGGTCTGCGATGTAGCCAGTGACATTCCCTGCAAGGTCTTTCTGTTCTGAAATGGTAGAACCATTTTGGCCGTAGCGGAGGAATTCCCAACTCTTTGGACGTGCCAGTTCCTTAAAGCTATAATACTCGCCGGAAGAAATTAACGGCTGGGCGAACAACTGCAAGCTCAACTGCGGTGTAAATGTCCAATTGAGACGGATGTTCGCGGAAAGTGTTCTCTGTAAGATGTTGGCAAACACGTAGCGTTTCCCGTAGGTTGCAGTAGCAAATTGATCAGCAAAATCACCGACCCATTGAGCTTCGGAATCCGTATAATTGTATCCCGGGCCAACCCGAAGCGTAACATTGGGCGCGGGCCTCCATTGTACTCCGAAGTCGGTCCCGTAGTCCGAACCGCTCCCGCCTTGATAGGTGAAACCGAACATATCGAAGACAACCGGTTTCCGGCTGTCGGAATTCCACCCGGTGGCAAATTCCAACCCCGGACGGCTGATCATCAGCGGGCCACCGCGTGTTCTGCGATTATTGGTCGTCTCTGGGTTGTATGCAGCATTCATCCAGATAAAGTAATAGTTGGGCAGTTCGTAATTAACGCTCCCCCACACTCCCATCCACGTCGGGTTACCCTCAAAATCAAAACTACCAAAGAGGGCCGTATTGAAACTGAAGAAGCGGTACCAATCTGTCGGGTCAGGCCATTTATATCCGCCAGCCACGTGCATGTTTATGTAATCGTTTTTCCAGAAGAACCCCATATCATTCGAATTAAAATCAGGACTGATGAAACCGACTGCCATATTGAGATTCATCTGTCCCTTTTGCTTATTGAGCGTAAATCGGCCTGCATAGCCAGTGAGCGATGTTGCCGTGGTATCAACGCCAAGATGAGTTGCATCAGGACGTTGGAAATAGTGCTGAGAACTATGTTGCAGTGAGTGTATGCGTGCATTCGACCCGGTAATATGAGACGCGGCAAGCCAGCCCGTTACGACGTATGTTTTGGACGTATCGAGAAATGTCCATCCGTCAATACCGGTGACTAACGCACTGCCGTTAATTTGGTCTTTCAACCGTTGGTCGTCAAAAAAACGATTCACAAATGTCGAAATGATACCGATGCCCTGAGCGCCGTCGTTAAAATCTTTCTGAAGCCGCGCAATGCCGTAGTATGACGCCGGTTCGACTTCTGTTTCCGACCGGACGCCCGCCGTCTGCACCTGCGCAAACTCACGCGCGGTAACTGCGTGAATCATACCGACGTTCCAGCCATCCCAAACTTTTCCTGTTATCTTCCCGGCGCCGAGAATGTGTGCGCCCACCGGAGCATCAACATAGTCTCCCGATGCGCTTCCTTGCGGCGCGCGTCCAATTCTCCGGCTATAGAAAAGTGTCGGTTCAGACCAGTTGAACCCCCAGTAGTTTGTCGACCCCCCGCGGCCGAAGTTAAACGTATTCGCTCCTTCGATAAAGAACGGCCGCTTCTCCTGAAAAAATGATTCGACATCGCTGAGATTCACCACTGCCGGGTCAACTTCCACCTGACCGAAATCAGGGTTGACCGTTGCATCGAGCGTTAGATTACTGCCCAACCCGATTTTGAAATCAGCACCCACACCGGGAAGATATTTCGAGCCGGTGTTGAACGGGTCGCCGTTTACGCTCGGTTTATATTCTGCACGCGTGTTGACATACGGAAGAATTTCTACACGCTGGGGCGGAGTTACTTTTTCGATCCCAACCAAATCACCGAACCGGGAAACAAACCCGCTTTCTTTCCGGGGCGTATAGGCAAGATAGCTTTCTTCATTCTTGCGTCCGATGGAGCGCTTAAAATTAATACCCCAAGTATATTGGTCCTGATCATGGAATCGAAGTTGTGAGTACGGAATGCGCACTTCGGCAACCCAGCCGCTTCCGTCAATCGATGTTGTCCCTTCCCACACGCCGTCCCACGACCAATCCTCCCAACTGTCATTGTAATATGTGCCGTCGAGTAATGTCCCCGCCGCGCTCAAGGAAAACATAAACCCGTTGCGCCGGTCATAATATGAATCAACATAGACGGTAAACCAATCGGCTGTGACATAATCGTCGCGCCGCCCAAGGACTGTCATAATGGAATCCGGCGAGCTATCATACATGCGCGCGGCAATATAGAGAGCCGCATCGTCATATGCCACCCAGATTTCTGTTTTTTCGGATGGTTCTGCGCCTTCATTGGGGTCGCGTTGCTTCAAGGAGGTAAACCCGGGCCTCTGCCAAACTGCTTCGCGCAGTTGCCCATCGATCACAATTTGGTCGTTTGCTCGCTCCGCTCGTACCTGAGGACGCGGAGAATCATTCTGAGCAAGGAGAGTATGAGCAAAAGCTAACACCATGCAGATAAGCACTGCGGCTTTCTTGAACGAATACATTGCTCCTCCATCTGTTGAGTGTTCGGTTCCGACAGTAGTAAGACTCCGCTCACTGTGAAAAGGTTGGTAAATGATCCTGACTCATTTTTGTCCTGTCCATTTAATAAGACAATCTCGAGACAGGAAAATAGTCTGAGATTAGACAGTCCTTACGTTAAGTTTGTTCCAATAGTTGCGCGGGAATCTTGCTCTCCTTTTGACCCCTTAGAACTCAAACAGTTGACATCCCGATAAAAAAAATCCCCTGAGCCATTCCCCACCACAAGAAAATTGGACTCAGGGGTCAGAGGAGATACGGGACACGAGTCTCGACCCCGCACAATGCTATTTTTTGACGATGTCTATTAAAGCATCCAGCGCACGTCGGTCTTTGCTCTGTCCCAATAAATGAATCGCGTATTTACGAATTTCCCCGTGAGGATGAGAAGTCGCCAGAGAAATCAATTGCGGAATATGGTCATCTTGTTTCATGCGTGTGAGGGCGTAGACAGCTTGCTTCTGCAGTTCGAGGTCCTTGTCGTTGAGCACGATGTCATTTAGGGTAGTCACGACGTTCTCAGTTGCATACCGGCTTAAATTGTGGATGGCTTTTTTTCGTACTCCGTCATGTTCAGCAGTTTTTGCCAGCCGGATAAGCGCTTCTACTGCGTCATCGCTTTCCATGCGGCCTAGACCATGCACTGAGTTTTCAGCGACTTCAGTAGAACGGTCGGACGTAGCCGTCTGTTCTAAGATGCCGACCGTTTTCCTATCATCGTATCCGCCGAGGCTTATCGCGGCTTTTTTCCTTAGTTCATCAGCTTCAGTGCTTTGCAGTACCGTATTGAGTATTGAGTACACTTTGGGAGACTGCTCGTGCCAACCCATGATACCTATGATGGTACTTTTATATTCAATCGAACTGCTAGCAGAGTACTGTTCGATGAGTAGTTCTACGCTCTCGTCGCCGTTCGCGCCTCCTATCCAAATAATGGGATACTCCATCGCGTCGAACGGCAGTCCGATATTGCCCGCAGAGACTTTTTCCGGCTTGCCCGACGACGTGATACGCGGCGGAAAGCGGAACAACACGGCAATGTCTTTCTGCACTTTCTTATAGCGCGACGAAGG
>DASWKY010000090.1:0-4055 GCA_036396395.1 Bacteroidota bacterium
ATGGGAGAGGTGGTGAAGAAGTAGAAAGAATAAAGTAAAAAGTAAAAAGTAAAAAGTAAAAAGTAAAAAGTAAAAAGTAAAAAGTGTTGCCGTTATTAATGGGGAGAAGGTACGAAAAAAGTAAAGAGGTAATCGAGAAAGCAATATGTGAAATTTTATGAGCACTACTCCAAAATCACCCGACAGGTTACATTCCTTCTCGTCCGAAGGCATTCCACAAAAATTGCAGGCGGCGGAGGAATTCGGCAAGCGTATTAACATGATGAGCGACCTCTCGCTCAAGATCGGAGCGGTGCGCTCAGCCGAAGAAGTCGTACAGGTGCTTCGTAACGAGGTACGCCGCGTGATGCCGGGCGAATGCGCGTTCGTCTCGCTCATGACGAACGAACGCACCGAGTACGACGTATTTTGCATTTGTCCGCCTGATGATCCGCTGATGTTCGACCAGACACATTTTTCCGTTGACGAGGGCGTTTCCGGATGGGTGTTGAAGAATAACTCCACGCTCACCGTTGACCTCAACTCGATCCCCGTCGCGCCGACGGCTGTCGAAACATCGTTGAAGGAAAAAGGCGTCAAGTCCGTGCTCGTGGTCCCGATGAAGACGACCGATAACGTCATCGGTGTGATAGGGTTCGGTTCAATCCAGCCTAACCGTTACGAAGATACCGACCTCTGGCTCGCACAACTGCTTGGGACACAGACGGCTCTTGCGTTGGCGAATACCGGCGTGCTTCACAAGGAGCACAAGCGCGCGAACCAAATCGAACTCGTTAATCGCGTCGCCCGTAATTTGACATTCGCCGTCGAAACAGGCGCGTTGCTTGATTCCGCCGCGCAGACAATTCGCAAGCAGTTTAATTATTTCGACGTGATGATTTTTCTGCTCGACCATGCCGCTCAGGAACTAGTGCTTGCCGCGCAAGCCGGGCGCTACAGCGATTTTCTCCCGACGGGCTACCGCCAACACGTCAGCCAGGGTATTGTCGGTTGGGTGGCGAACAACGGCAGACACCTTCTCATCAACGATGTGCGCAACGATTCGCGCTATCTCGCCTATCAATATCAGGACACGAGCGCGGAACTTGCCGCGCCGATTATGATCGACGGCGTCGTCGTCGGCGTTATGAATTTTGAAGAAAGCAGGGTGAACGCGTTTGACGAGGTGGATGTGCTCGTGGTGCAGACCTTGTGCGACCAGATCGGCGGCGCGATTAAGAATGCGCGGCTCTTTGAGGAGATTAAACGCGCGAACGAGCGCTTGCTGGAGCACGACCAGCTCAAGACGGAATTCGTGAGTATTGTTTCGCACGATTTCCGTACTCCGCTTTCCACCATCATGCTCGCCGCAAAATCCCTCATGAAAGAAGAAGACCCGACCTCCTCAAAACGCTACCGCGAATACCTCGCCATCATCATTGACCAGGCGGGCAAACTGAGCAAATTGGCGGAAGATACGCTCTCCATCGCGAAGATCGAATCCGGGCAATTGACCTACCAATTTAAGATTGTCAACGTGGAAGGGGTGTTAAAAGACGCGCTCTCGATGGCGAAAATCACCTCGCGGCATACATTTGAGTATGCCGTTGACATTGATGCATCCTATGTGCGGGGCGATCAGGTAAAACTGCGACAGGTGTTGCAGAATCTTATTTCCAACGCCGTTAAGTATTCGCCGGGCGGCGGGCAGGTCTCCGTACAAGTTGCGCCGCTCAAGGACGAACCCGATGTGGTGTTGTTTTCCATTACAGACCGGGGCTTGGGAATTCCCGCCGATCAAATTGGCCGGTTGTTTCAAAAATTCGCGCGTGTCGATTCCGGAAAAGCGAAGGACATCAAAGGCTCGGGCTTGGGATTGTGGATTTGCGCGGAGATCATCAAAGCGCACGGCGGGCGCATCTGGGTGGAGAGTGAAATGGGGAAGGGGAGCACGTTTAAGTTCACCGTCAAGCGCGGGGAAGGATGATGTCCATTTCGGAATGTGGAATGTGGAGTACGGAATGAAAGAAATAAAAACTAACTAAGGAGGCCGCTATGTTATTCATTCTCAGTTTACTCGTTATCGTCATCGCATTTTTTGCGTGGCAGACGGCGAAGAAGAAAACACAATTCAACGCGATGTACAAAACGACGGCAAACATCGCCGGCGCGGTGATGGGATTTTTTGTGCTCGTCGCGATCTCGCAATGCTTCACGGTCGTGCCCGCAGGGAACGTCGGGGTGGTGGATTTCTTCGGCACGGTTTCCGATAACACGCTGAAGGCAGGTATTAACTTCATCAACCCGCTCGCGCGCGCCATAAAATTCTCCGTCAAGACGCAGGAAATTAAAGAAGTAATGGATGTGCCTTCGAAGGAAGGGTTGATGGTGCAATTGGAAGTCAGCGCGCTGTTTCACCTGAACCCGGAAACGGCGGCGGAAGTGTACAAAACCATCGGAGAGAATTATGTGCAGATCATCCTCGAACCGCAGTTCCGGTCTGTGGTGCGCGGCGTAACGGCGGGGTATGACGCGCGGGCGTTGTATACGTCTGAGCGCGAAATGCTCGCCCTGCAGGTTCTGAAAGACCTGGAGAAACTTGTTGAGCCGCGTGGACTTACCATAGAGGCGGCGCCGCTCCGGCGTGTCGGATTGCCCGCGGGGTTAACGGCGTCCATCGAAGAAAAGCTCCGCGCCGAACAGGAGAGCCAGCGGATGCAGTTCGTGCTGACGAAGGAAAAGCAGGAAGCCGACCGCAAACGTATCGAGGCGCAGGGCATTTCCGACTTCCAGATCATCGTTGCGCGCGGCCTCAGCGAACAATTGTTGACATGGAAGGGCATCGAAGCGACGGAAAAACTGGCGAACTCGCCGAACTCGAAAGTCATCGTCATCGGCGGCGGCAAATCCGGCTTACCGTTGATTTTGGATACGAAGTAAAACTCAACACTCATGCGAAGTGTCCCGCCGGGCAACTCGGCGGGACGCCTTTGTTTTTAGAATTCTAACCACGGTATGAAATACCGCATGTATGCCGTCTTGTCGGTCGCTTTATTTTTTCTCTCCCCCTCAAGGGGGAGACACAGAGGGGGTTTCTACCGTGAAGGAATAACCCCCTGCGTAAAGAAGCACCTGCCTACCGGCAGGCAGGCGCGTCCCCCTAATAGGGGGACAGGACAAGTCGTCGAATGAAATACCGCATGCTTGCCGTCCTCTCGGTTGCCGAACTGCTCGGGATGGCGCTTTGGTTCTCGGCAACGGCGGTCATTCCTTCTCTTTCTGCCGAGTGGCTGTTAACCGACGCGGACAAAGCATGGCTCACCATGTCAGTCCAAATCGGTTTTGTCGCCGGCACCTTCCTCAGCGCACTCTTTACTCTCTCCGATATCATCGAAACACGAAAGCTCTTCGCCGTCTGCGCGTTTGCCGGTGCGGCGTTCAACGCCGCTATCGGTCTGTTTGCGGCAAGTGTCGAACCTGCTCTCGTGCTTCGATTTTTAACCGGACTGTGTTTAGCGGGAGTGTATCCGCCGGGCATGAAACTCATTGCGTCGTGGTTCAAAGAGGGCAGGGGCATGGCGATCGGTGTGATGGTGGGCGCGCTCACGGTCGGTTCGGCGTCGCCGCATATGTTGAATGCCCTCGGCGGCGGGGACTGGCGGCAGATGATGCTGTTTGCCTCTGCCTCCTCTGTGCTCGCGGGCATGCTATGTTTGTTGTTTGTGCAGGATGGACCGTTTCAAACGAAGGGAGCAAAATTCGACTGGCGTTTCATCGGTCGTGCTCTCAAAGACCAAGGGGTGCGGCTGGCGAACCTCAGCTACCTCGGGCACATGTGGGAGTTGTATGCGATGTGGGCGTGGATTTCTGTCTTCCTGTTTGCAAGTTTCGACGCGTGCGGACTTGAGTCGCCGGGAACGTGGGCGTCCGTCGGCACGTTCGGCGTCATCGGCATCGGCGGCGTCGGCAGTTGGCTTGCGGGCGTGCTCGCCGACCGTTACGGCAGGACGACGATTACGATTATCTCGATGCTCGTGAGCGGCGCGTGTTGTCTCACGGTGGGATTATTATTCGGA
>DASWKY010000091.1:0-4493 GCA_036396395.1 Bacteroidota bacterium
AGCAATTGGAAGGAGAAGAAAAACGTTACGCGGGGCGGAATGCGCTCGCGAAGTTCAACCTGCCGACGGATAACCGGTGGGGCGAGAAGCCGCGCATCGCGCTTATTTACGCGATAGGAGTGTGCGCGATGGATGAAGGCATTCGCGCGCGGTCTCTCGTCAAGGACGTGGAAGCGGCGGTGAACGATAACACCATACGCGCCATCGTCCTGCGCGTGGATTCCCCCGGCGGCGATGCCATGGCGTCGGATTACATTGCCGAAGCACTGAAGAAAGCCAAAGGCAAAAAGCCGGTCATCGTTTCACAGGGCGCGGTGGCGGCATCCGGCGGGTACTGGCTTTCGATGTATGCCGACACGATTATTGCCGCGCCCATAACCGTTACCGGCTCGGTCGGCGTCATCGGCGGATGGATGTACGATAAAGGGCTAAAGGAAAAACTCGGATTCTCCACCGACCATGTCAAAACGGGCGAACATGCCGACCTCGGGTTCGGCTTCGCTCTCCCGTTTATCGGCATCGGCATTCCCGACCGAAATCTCACCGAGCTTGAGCGGGCGAAGGCAGAGCATTCCATCAGGTCGCTCTACACGGATTTTGTCGCTAAAGTTGCAAGCGGACGCGGCATGACGCCGGAAGCGATACACGAGATCGCACAAGGGCGAGTGTGGTCCGGCACGGATGGCTTACGGAACGGACTCGTTGACGGGTTAGGCGGACTTGAAACAGCTCTGTTCATCGCTAAAATGCGGGCTGGGATTCCTTTCGAACAAGAAGTCACTATCGTAGAAATGCCTGAACCCGGATTGTTCAACACAAGCGCGTTTATTCCACGCCTGCTCGGAGTCGAAGCGTCGCAGACCGACCCATTGCTCGAGCACCTGAAATTCCGGCTGAAGAACAACGGCATCCCGATGCCCATCCTGTCGATGGATGAGATGGACTTGTGGAACATTGAGCGGCGGTAGGCAGTCTAATGTATACTTGTTCGACCCTCACCCCGTCCTGTCGGACACCCCTCTCCCAAATTGGGAGAGGGGCCAGGGGAGAGGGTCAAATATTATAACTTGAGACCAGACCATGAAAAGATCGTTTCCTCTTTCTGTACTTCTCCTCTCGTTTTGCATCACTCTTCTTCCCGCTCAACCGACGCTTCTTCCCGATGACCTGACACGCATGCGGGAAGTCTACCGTCTTGCCGATGCTGTGCAGGACAACATCTGGAAAGATTGGAGCAAGGCGCCGTTCGCATTATTGTTGGTGACGCCGGAGCATGAATTTCTCGTCCACCACCCTCGTGCGACCAACAACTTCGACACCGCAGGGTACGACGACGGATTGAAATCGTTGCTCTTGTACCGGCGGAGAACAATCCCGCAAAACCTGCTCGCCACCTATCCAGCCGTAAACGGGTATCCAACGATAGTCGTCGGGCAACCGGAGAACACGAATGTCAAAAACTCCATCGCGTGGGTCGTTACGATATTACATGAACATTTCCATCAATTGCAGATGTCCCAGCCGAATTATTATGCTGATACTGAAACACTTGGGCTTACCCGCGGCGATAAAACCGGCATGTGGATGCTGAACTATCCGTTTCCGTACGATTCTGCAATCGTGATTGAACGCTTTTCTGCGATGTGCAAGGCTTTATCGGAAGCATTAGCGGCAGACGACGGGCAATTTCCCGCGAAGCTTCGCACATTCCGGGCGGCGCGTTCAGCATTTAAGAATACGCTCCCGCCGGACGACTACAAATACTTTTCGCTTCAACTCTGGCAGGAAGGCGTCTCGCGCTACACCGAGTGGCGTGTCGCCAAACTTGCCGGCGAACAATACACGCCTACGAAGGAATTACAGGCACTGAAAGATTACATGCCGTTCGCGGCGCGGGCGGATACCCTGCGCTCGAACATTCTCGCAGAATTACCCAAACTTCCGATGGCGGAGTGGAAGCGTGTCGTGTTTTACACGTTCGGCGCGGCGGAAGCCATGTTGCTCGACCGCGTCAATCCCAAGTGGCAGGAACAGTACTTGAAAAAGAAATTTTATTTGGAAGAATACTACGAGTAATAACCGCAGGGACACGGCATGCCGTGTCCCTACAACATTCTAAAACGCTTGCTTTTCCCCCTACCTCTTCTTAGCTTCCATTGCCCCGATTCGCGCTTCCTTGATAGCGTACCTCCGTAAGGAATGAAATCCATGAACATTCGTATAGTGGTTCTGTGTATCTTTCTTCTTGCTACAGGCTCATCCCTAATCGCGCAACAGCATGCCGACCTCTTGCTCGTCAACGCGAAAGTCTGGACTGTCGAGGAGAAGCAACCGGAAGCGCAAGCTGTTGCTATCAAAGACAGCAAATTTATCGCGGTCGGCACGAACGCGGACGTCCTCAAACTCCGCGGCAAACAAACGGAAGTAATCGACCTGCGCGGGCGGCTGGTCCTGCCGGGGTTCAACGACAACCATGTGCATTTCGCGTCAGCGGCGCAGTTCCTCGAATTTAACATCATGGCAGTCGGCACGCAGGACGCGTTCGTCCAGCGTGTCCGGCAGGTCACTGCCGCCCTGCCGAAAGGTGAATGGGTCGTGGGCGGATTCTGGGGCGCGTATGACCAGTGGACGGCAGGAACCACCGGCGGCGCAGCGCGTAAACCGTTCGCTCCGGATATGAAGCGCGTTGAATCGCTCACCAAAGACTACCCGATGTTCATCCGGAAATTCGATAGCTCTGAATTCGCCGCTAATACTGCCGCACTGATCGCGGCGGGACTCGACTCTACGAACCCGCAAGCGCAGGACGTCGAATTCATTCGCGATGGCAAAGGCGCACTCACCGGAATCATGCGCGGGAAGGGCGTTCTGCCTTTATTCCGGAATGTCGTTCCCCGCCGATTTTCACACGAGCGTAGAGTTCTGCAAACGAAACGAGCGCTGGAGGAAATCCGAAAGCTCGGCGTTACGAATGTCAGCGACATGTCGGACGACGAACAACTTGAAATTTACCGGGAATTGCACTCCGCCGGCGAGCTTACCTGCCGCATCCATTTTCGGTACGGGTTAGACAGGTGGAGGGAACTTGCCGATAAGGGCGTAAAAATCGGCTCCGGCGACGAGTGGATCCGGCTCGGTTCGCTCAAGGGACACATAGACGGCATCATGGGCACGAGCAGCGCGCGGTTCTTTGAGCCGTATTCCAATAATCCCGACAACCGCGGCAGGTGGCGCCCGTTGATGGTGGATAGCCTCGGCAATTTCGTGGAAGGGAAATTCCTCGGCTACATGCTGGACGCCGACCGGGCGGGTCTGCAAATGACCATCCACGCCATCGGAGACGAAGCAAATAACCTTCTGCTCAATTATCTCGAAGAATTGAACCGCGTAAACGGCAAAAAAGACAGGCGATTCCGACTTGTGCATGCGCAGGTGATCGGCGCAAATGATTTCAAACGGCTTGGAGAATTGGGCGTGATTGCCGAGGTACAGCCGTTCCACTTGAGCGACGATATGCGCTGGATGGAAGAGCGCATAGGCCACGAGCGCTGTAAGGGCGCGTACGCCTTCAAGAGCCTTCGAGAGGGCGGCGCGGTGCTGAGCTTCGGCACGGATTGGCCCGGCACTTCTGCGTCCGAATATCCCATCAACCCGATGCTCGGCTTGTATGCCGCCGTCACGCGGCAAACAGTAAAAGGCAAACCGAAAGACGGCTGGTTCCCCGACGAGCGCATCACAATAGAAGAAGCGGTAAAAGCGTACACGTACGGCACCGCGTACGCGAATTTTGAAGAGGACATCAAAGGCTCGATCAAAGTCGGGAAGCTTGCCGACATCGTTGTCCTCTCGCGTAACATATTACTAACCACAAACCCGGCGGATATCCTCAAAACCGAAGTGCTCTATACTGTTACCGGCGGAAAAATTGTGTATAAAAAATAATTCGTAGGGGCACGTTGCAACGCGCCCCTACAAAACCAATATCGAGAGTAACCCAATGAAAAAAATCTTATTGTTTTCAACGCTTCTCGTGCTGGCGGCTCAGCCTGCCTTCTCCCAGCCCAAGCTATACATCGTGCGCCATGCGGAAAAGCTCGCGAACTGGCCCGAGGAAACGCACGGGCAATTCCACCCACTGAGCGAAGCAGGCGTGGCGACGGCGAACCGTCTCGCGAAACATTTTGAAACGATGAAATTCGCCGCTATCTACAGCAGTCCGGCTACGCGCACGCTCCACACGGCATTCCCCCTCTCTCAGAAACTCGGCGTCGCCATCGAAACTGCTCGTGCGTTGGCAGACACCTCTGCTATCGAGGCGTTCTATGCCGAGCTTTCTAAGAAATTCAAGCCCGGCCAATCCATCCTGCTCATCACGCACTCTAATATCGCTCCCTACCTTCTCATGAAAGCGGGGATGCCGAGAGATTGCTTTGACGCTATGGGCATTCAAAAATCAATGGGAAGCTCGTGGCTCGTCACCGAAGGATACGACA
>DASWKY010000092.1:0-3384 GCA_036396395.1 Bacteroidota bacterium
ATTCAATCAAAGCAAAGCCGCCCGGTTTCTCAAGATTACCGAAGACACCCTGCGGTATCGCATGAAGAAACTTGGAATCCACAATCTGCAGCAATCCTGACAATTCATGATGCCGTCGTTCAAGATGATCATGGTGCGCACAACGGGGCTCTGGGCGCAATCAACGCCGTGGGTGCCGGTCTGTTTCTGGCGACCTCGATCGGAGGCGACATTGCGGTCAGCATTGTCAGAAGCACCGGATGCTTCCTGGCAATTCTCGTATATTACACGATTGCCGCGGGTAAACATGCTGAGGGAAGAAGAACAGGGTGGGCATACCTGATGTTATTCTCAGTCCAGATTGTCTTTGGCCTTGTGAATTCGTTTCGGTTTACGCCTACGGCGGAGCTCTATGTTGCCCAGTACTCGAACATTGTCTATCTGGCGCTTCTTGCGACTGTTTGCACCTTCATCCTGACGGGGGTCATCGTTGGGGGCAAGTCTCTGGTGTACAGAGTAGTCATGATCGGTATTGTTGTTGGGGGATTGGTGGGTGGAACGTTTCTTCCGTACTTGCAGAACCCTAGGTTCCTGTACACAACTCCGGATGTCACGGACTTCCGGATGGTAGACAGGGCAAAGGGGCTTATGAGGGAAGAGGGAATTGGAGAGCCCACGTCAGGCGAAATTGCGGAAAGAATCGTGCTATCGGATTGGAACGGCTTGAACAGGACGGGGGAGTTATCGGGCCAGCGTGAAATGGACAGGATCTCCGAGCTGCTTCCATACACCGAAGGCGACGAATATATCGCCCTGGTTAACAGACCTTTCTTCGAATCTTATGCGTTCACAGCATTTGCGTGTGTTTTCATTCTTGGGATCTTCTTTCTACTGAACTTCTTTCTTGATCCACCACGGGCCCCGCATCTGGAGAAGATTCATTACGGTTTGCTGGTCTATAGTGTTCTCGAGGGGGTTCATGCAACAGCCATGAGCAACGCAATGACGTTTCAGGAACTTGCCACCCTAGAGCGGGTGGGGAAGTATGCGACGGCGGCTGTTATTGCGGTGTTCATCGGACTCTTTGTTTGGAGATTGAAGTTCCTCACGAGGGGAGAAGGAGACTTCTACGAAGGCAGGCTGGAAAGAGACCCGGGGTCTGTTAGCCGATGGCGCGATGGCATCGACGAATTCGTAATTCATCAGTTTCTCTCCAAAGAACATCTTTCGAGACGATTTCTCGTGCGGCGCACAAGGGATATAAATTGAAAAGCAACAAAGGAGAGACGTTGGCAGGCAATCGGCCGAATAAAACCTTGAGAACATCCGCCTACTGGATCATTGGAACCTACACGCTTGTGGCGTGTGGGATCACCGCCAGTCTGGCGTTTGTCGTTCACAACAAGGTGGTTGTTTTTTCGATCTCCCGGCAGCTGGCTCTCATTCTGGTGGCCATTGTCGCGGGGGCATTGCTTTGGGCCGAGCGACAGCACCGCAATAGAGCGGTATTCACACTTTTTGTGATTTTGGGCTGCCAGCAGATCCTGGACATTGCGTACTACTTCGTTCCCGGAATCCTGTTTGCTGACAACAGATTTGCCGGGGTCCAGTACTATCAATATGTTGCCGGCGGATTGGGATTGTTTGTGCAGTCCGTTTGCGTTGCGGGCACAGGAATCCTCATGAACACCAAAATACCGACAATCAAAGCATTACTCATGGTAAGCGCGTTTTGTCTGCTATCTCTGGTATCATTCATGTATCCTATGATCATCAATCCCCGGTACCTTTATACGACAGCGGACATAACAGATTTTCGGATTGTCGATAGAGCGTGGATGGAAGCGTTTAACGAGGAAAAGCAAACACCGACGGCCGAGGCACTGGCCGGGAGAATCAGTCTCTCGCGGTGGGAAGGAAACTCGCGGATTGGTGAACTGAGCCCTCGTGAGAAGGTGGAGCGCGTTCGGGAGATTGAGCCATATCTGTTTGGCAACAACTATAATATGCTTGTATACAAGCCGATGAATGAAGCGTGGTGGCAAATGAACCTTGCCTGTGCCGTTTTCCTTCTCGTGTTGCTCGCGTTTTGGTTTATCGGGGAGACGCCAAGCGGGGTCTATTTTGATCGTATTTCGGTTGTGCTTTTCTGCTTTTCAGTGTTTGAGGTTTTTCATTTCTACACTTATGCGAACCTCAAGGACTATAACGCGTATCTCAATTACTATAACACGGGAGCGTTTCTTTCCCTCTTAACGGTTGCAGGGCTTGTCGTTCTCTTTGTCCAACGGCTGGGTTTTGTGCTGAGCCATGAGGGTCAGTATTATGAATCACGCCTGCAAGCGACGCCGATTCGCGTCGCGCGTTGGAGAGACGGAGTGGACGAGTTCATCATTCGGAAATTTTTCAGCCAAAATCCTTATCGTCGCAGGTTTCTTACAAAAACACCCCCGCCAACGGCCTGATTTCTCGCTCCGAAATTTTTCCGAATTTTTCCGAAAAAACACTTGACAAATGAAGAATAATGTTGTATAATCCATCCGTCGCCGGTGTATCCCATTTCTAATCCTGGGGGGTGAATGGGGGCGTGGGGTTGGAGGTTCCTCCCGTGACTATCTCCAGCCTCACCCCCGGCGACATTTTAAAAAGCCCCTTTTTGCCCCTTTCTTGATTCCTGCCTGTTTTGCCTTCCCTCACATGTCCAACTTGCTACTATCGCCTTTTTCGCTTAGCTTGCCTGCCATAGGAGGAACCAAAAGTCACACCTTGTTAGAGAGTATTGCATCTGATTCATAGCAACGACGCATCTCTCTGACACGATGGACCGAATTTCCGGTTAGAGGGAATTCGGTTTTGCCATTTTTAGGAGCATCAATGAGGAAGCTGCTGTTGGTTTCAGGTTTGGTGTTTCAGGTTTCAGGTCTGATGGCTCAGACGGTGATCGGTAAGTATGCCGGCGAGTTCATGGCGATCGGCGTGGGTGGGCGCGCGCTCGGAATGGGAGGTGCCTACGCGGCGCTGGCCAACGACGCAACCGCAGGGTACTGGAACCCCGCAGCGCTCTCGCGCATCAATTATCCCGATATCGTCATCATGCACGACGAGCGCTTCGGCAGCCTCCTCAATTACGACTTCGCTTCGGTGGGAATTCCCTACGGCGCTGACGCAAGCCTGGGCCTTAGCATTCTTCGCCTTGGCGTCGACGGCATTCCCGATACCCGCAACGCCTGGGTGGACGTCAACGGCAACGGTCTCTTCGACGACGACAACCGGCCCGATTACAGGCAAATCTCGTACTTCAACGCATCCGATTGGGCGTTCTACCTCACGTACGCAAAGAAATCATCCGAGACGTTCGCTTATGGCGCCAACATCAAGCTGATTCGCCGCGACCTTGCCGAGCAC
>DASWKY010000093.1:0-7051 GCA_036396395.1 Bacteroidota bacterium
GAAGCGCCGGAGGAATTCGCCAAAATCGTACTAGAATTTCTATTGAAAACGGAACATTAAATCTGTAAATTACTCTTGAGGGGATAATCAGGAGGGACGCAAATGCGATACACATTGTACATTTCTATTCTGTGCTTTGCATGTTTGTCATGCGATTCGGGTGTTGAGGGAAATCCGCTCGGCATTAAACCGACAGGCGAAGGGATTTCCGTTCATAATCTATCGAACAAAACACTTTACTATACCGCTTTCGAACGCGAACGGTTGGCATACATCAATTGGGCACCGTGCACACGACCGATGGACTGCGACCATGTAACTCCCGGCGCAGCTACAGTCATACTGTACGACAGTATCTACGGCTATGAACCAGGCAAAGAAGTCGTTGTTTTTTGGTGGAATCTCGAGAAATCAGACAACAGTGAGTATAAAGCAATGAATTTGACCAACGCCATAGTTAAACCTTAACCTACCATGCACCAATACACCGCCACAACAGAAAGTATTACCATAGCCGTCAGGCCTATCTATTTAGACGGACAATCGGATGCGCTCGCGCGGAAATTTGTCTTCGCGTACTTCATCTCCATTACCAACGACCGGGATGAACCCGTGCAATTGCTCAGGCGGCAATGGCACATCGTCCACTCCAACGGCAGAAAAGAAGAAGTGGAAGGCGAAGGCGTTGTCGGACAACAACCGACCATCGCGCCGGGCAGGTCGCACGAGTACAATAGCTTCTGTATCCTCGAAACGATGGAAGGCTATATGGAGGGCACCTATCTGATGAAACGCGCGAGCGGAGAAATGTTCCGCGTGACCATCCCGCGCTTCACCCTCCGCGCCGCTGCAAACTAAATTATAAGCAACATGACGTTGAACAATTTTTGTTGAATACCAAATGCCGAACCCCTCTCTATCTCCCCCTGAAGGGGGAGAGGAAAAAATAAACCAGTCCCCCCTCACAGGGGGACGCGCCTGCCTGCCGGTAGGCAGGGTAGGCAGGTGCATTCTACGCAGGGGGTTGTTTCCCTTATTATATGCCGCGTTATAAACTCACACTCGAATACGAAGGAACCCGCTACTACGGCTGGCAGATCCAAAAAGACGTCCGCACGGTGCAAGGCGAGGTTGCCGAAGCTGTCCATAAGGTCTTCCGCACGAACCAATTTGAGTTGATGGGTTCCGGCAGGACCGACGCGGGCGTGCACGCACTGATGCAGGTCGCGCACCTGGACGTTCATACCGTGCTCGGGCCGGAAATCATCCGCATGAAGCTCAACGACGAGCTTCCCGCCGACGTCAACATTATCGAAGTCGAAAAAGCCAACCCGAAGTTCCACGCCCGCCATGACGCCCTCGCGCGCTTATACCTCTACCAGATTTCCAGGCGGCGGACTGCATTCGGCAAGCGTTATGTATGGTGGATCAAAGATACTCTCGACCTCAAACGTATGCAGGAATGTTTGAAACTCTTCGTCGGGATGAAAAATTTCTTCTCGTTTACGGAAGACGACCCGGAAGAAAAATCAACGAACGTACTCATCGAAAGCGTAGAGCTGAAGGAAGACGGCGGGATGATCCTCATCCGGATTCGCGGCTCGCATTTCATCCGGAAAATGGTGCGGCGCATCGTCGGCGTGCTCGTGGAAGTGGGCCGCGGCAACCTCTCGCACGAAGATGTGAAGCAGTACCTCTCGACAAAATCAAACGAGCCGGCGCAATACACCGCCCCACCCTCCGGCTTATTCCTCGAACATGTGCTCTACACGGGCGATACACCGCCGGAAGAACTGCACGCGACGGTCAGTGTGTCTCCCCTTCATCGTCCTAAATCGAGAAAGCCGTAGGATTGCGTAAATCACTCTTGACTGTATGCTTACTAGTGCCGTTTCAAAAAAAAATCCTGTACTTTTATAGTAAAGCACGTAACCCCCTGCGTTCCGTCCGCCTCAGGCGGACGGAACGCGTCCCCCTTGGTAAGGGGGACAACGCATAGGCAGGCGGTCTTTCCCCTCCTTACCAAGGAGGGGTGTCCGCCAACGGCGGACGGGGTGGTTGCTTTAATCCTCAAAATATAAAATACAACATTAATTCTTAGACCCGGTACTAGTTCACCTCCGAGCTTTTCCTTGCTTCCCTCTCGACTTGTTGTTACATTGCGCTGAAATTTTTCCAACGCCAATCTACGTTCAAAACCCACTTCAAAAATTACGGAGGAATGATGAGAGCTTGTGGCTTGTTCACTCTGGCGATTCTCCTTTGCTTCACTGCATCGGCGCAGGAGAAACCCCACGCCTTCCGCGGCGCAACGATTATCCCGATTGAAGGCGAAACGATCCAAAACGGCGTACTGCTCGTGCAGTACGGCAAAATTCTCGCCGTCGGCAAAGCCGGCGACGTGCGCATTCCCGCAGACGCGGTCGTGCAGGACGCGACCGGCAAGGTGGTCTTCCCCGGTATCGTTGATACGCACTCGCACTTAGGCGACGGCTCAGGCGCGGACGGTTCGGCGGCGCTTCAGCCGGACGTGCGCATCCTTGACGCCATCAATGTGCGTTCTGAGGACTTCAAAAAAGCGCTCGCGGGCGGCGTCACCACGCTCAACGTTATGCCCGGCTCCGGGCATTTGATGAGCGGGCAGACGGCATATTTGAAAATCCGCCCGGCGAATACCATCAATGACATGCTCTTCTGCAAAGATCCGCTGAACGACGTCTGCGGCGGCATGAAGATGGCGAACGGCACGAATTCCATTCGCCCGTCGCCCTTCCCCGGCACGCGCGCCAAATCAGCCGCGATGGTACGCTCGCTCTTCATCAAAGCGCAGGAATACAAAGCGAAAATTGATTCCGCACAAGGCGATGCCTCCAAGATGCCGAAGCGCGAGCTGGACATGGAAGCGCTCGTGCAGGTGCTGGAAGGCAAACGCGTTGTGCACCACCACACCCACCGGCATGACGACGTTCTAACTGTGCTCAGGCTCGCGAAGGAGTTCGGCTTTCGCGTCGTGCTCCAGCATGTGAGCGAAGCGTGGAAAGTCGCTAAGGAAATCGCCGAAGCGGGCGTGCCCTGCTCGATTATCATGATTGATTCGCCCGGCGGGAAGCTCGAGGCAGTTGACCTCCTCTGGAAAAACGCTCCGGCGTTGGAACAAGCCGGCGTGCTTACCGGTTTTCACACGGACGACGGCATCACCGATTCGCGGTTGTTCCTCCGCTCGGCGGCGCGCGGCGTACGCGCCGGGATGTCTCGCCAAAAAGCGCTCGAAGGCATGACGATTGCCGGCGCAAAGATGCTAGACCTGCAAGACCGCATCGGTTCACTCAAGCCAGGCAAGGATGCCGACTTCGTGATTCTCTCCGGCGACCCGTTGAGCGTGTACACACACATCGAACAAACGTGGGTGGAAGGACAGAAAATGTTCGACCGCTCGAACCCCGAAGATAAAAAAATCGCCACCGGAGGATTTAACGCCTTCCGCAGTACTTCTTTTCTCGATGCTTGCGAAGGAGGTGCAGAATGAAAACGGTACTGCAAATCTCCTCCCCTCTCAGGGGAGGGTTAGGGTGGGGTCTCAGCCTTTGTTTCTCTCTTTTCCTTATTGCTTCTCCAGCGCTCGCCCAAGTTGCCGTGCGCGGTGAAACAGTCTACACGATGGCAGGCGATCCAATCAAAAACGGCGTTGTGCTCCTGAAAGGCAAAACAATCGAACGCGTAGGACCTGCTTCGCAAGTCTCCATCCCCCGCGGCTATAAGGTGATGAACGCGAAAGTCGTTACGCCGGGATTGATTGACGCCCATACGGTCGTCGGACTTGCCGGCATCTACAACGTGCCGCACGACCAGATGCAGTTGGAAACATCCAGCCCCATGCAACCGGAGTTGCGCGCGCTCGACGCGTACAATCCGCGCGAAGAATTGGTCGAATGGGTTCGCAACCTCGGCGTCACGACGATGCATACGGGCACTGGACCAGGCGCGCTGGCGAGCGGCTCGTCCATTATCGTCAAGACCCTCGGCAATACAATCAACGAGGTGCTCGTTAGCTCGAATGGTATGGTGATGTTTACACTGGGCGCATCGGTGAATCAGAATTTCCGCTCGCCGGGCACACGCTCGAAAAGCGTGGCAATGATTCGCGCGGAGTTTCTCAAAACGCAAGAGTATAAGACGAAAATTGACTCGGCAAATGACAACCCGTCAAAGCTTCCGGCACGCGACTTAAAATTGGAAACACTCGTCAAGGTGCTCAGCGGCGAGATGAAGGCTCTCTTTACCGCGCAAACTGCTCCGGATATTATGGCGGTGTTGCGGATGTCGGAGGAGTTTGGTTTCAAGCCCGTGCTCGACGGCGCCGCCGAATCCTACATGCTGATAGAGGAAATCAAAAAAGCCGGCGTGTCCGTCATCCTGCACCCCACGATGGTGCGGCCCGGGGGAGATACGCGCAATGTTTCGATGGAAACAGCCGCAACGCTGAAGAAAGCCGGTATTCCCGTTGCTCTACAGAGCGGGTATGAAGGCTACGTGCCCAAGACGCGCGTGGTGTTGTTCGAAGCCGCCATTGCCGCCGCAAACGGGCTATCGTTCAACGAGGCGCTCGCTACAATTACCATCGACGCGGCGCGCATTATCGGTATGGAGAAGCGCATCGGCTCGCTCGAAGCGGGCAAGGATGCGGACGTCGTGCTGTATGACGGCGACCCGTTCGAATACACAACCCATGTCTGCGGCGTCATCATTAACGGAATTGTCGCCAACGAGACATGCAGATAAAACAAATACTGAATGTCGAACACCGAATGTTGAATGACGAAGTAAAGAGTTTCACTTCTACATTCAACATTCCTTGTTCAGTATTCGATATTGTTTTTCGCTTTCTGAAGTAAAGAGTTTCACTACTATATTCATCATTCCTTGTTCGATATTCGATATTGTTTTTCGCTTTCTATGAGCATCGTCCTTGAAGTCAATAATCTAACAAAACGCTACGGCGACCTCGTCGCGGTGAACGGCGTGAGCTTCTCCGTTAACCGGCAGGAGATTTTCGGCATCCTCGGTCCCAACGGCGCGGGGAAAACCTCCACGCTCGAAATGATTGAGACGCTCCGCCCTATCGACTCCGGCACGGTCATGCTCGACGGGCTGGACGTTACGAAGCATCCGCAGAAGGTCAAGCGCATCATCGGCGTACAGTTGCAGGCGTCCGCGTTCTTCGATAAACTTTCGCTCACGGAATTGCTCCTGCTCTTCGGCGAAATGTACAGCAGGCAGGTTGACCCGCTCGCGCTGTTGAATGAAGTCGAGCTAAAAGATAAAGCGAAATCGTACGTGACCGACCTTTCCGGCGGGCAGAAACAGCGCTTCTCCATCGCCGCCGCGCTCGTAAACGACCCCGTGATTCTTTTTCTCGACGAACCGACGACCGGCTTGGACCCGCAGGCGCGCCGCCATCTCTGGGGCGTCATTAAACGCATTCGCTCGGAGGGCAAAACCGTCGTCCTCACGACGCACTACATGGAAGAAGCGGAAGAGCTCTGCGAGCGCGTCGCCATTATGGACAACGGGAAGATCATCGCCAACGCCCCGCCGCAGGAGCTTGTTAAAAAACTCATCGGCAAAGGCTTCAAGAAAGAGCGCGTTGAACGCCTCGCAAGTCTGGAAGATGTATTTTTGGATTTAACGGGACATTCCCTGCGAGCCGACCAATGAGACTGATACTCAAAATGACAGCGGTATCGGTGAAAATGTTTATGCGCCAGAAGGAGGCAGTTCTCTGGTCTATCCTCTTGCCGCTGTTTATGGTATTTTTGTTCAGCTTCGTCAGCTTCGACGGGCTGGGCACGATTTCACTCGGCATCGTCAATCATTCCAATGATACAACGCTCGTCAGTTTTCTGAAGCCGATCAAGACGCTGAAGATTTTCGAGGGAGAGGAAGATGAAGAACTTACGCGTTTGCGGGAAGGCGATCGCGCACTCGTGCTCATCATCCCGGCGTCGTTTCAATCTGCCGGCACGGATTCGCTCACGCTGTATCTCAACGCCGAGCGTCCGCAGGAAACGCAGGCGGGGCGCGTCATCGTCCAGCGCGCGGTGGATGAAATGGTCTTCCGCCGGCACAGCGTCCCGCGCCCTACGCTCCGCACCGAGTCCATCAACAGCCGCAATCTCTCGTACATTGATTTTTTATTGCCCGGCATCCTCGCGATGTCTATAATGAATAGCGGCATCTTCGGCGTCGCGTTCGGCTTCGTGATCCTGAAAAAACGCGGCATCCTGCGCCGCCTGCTCGTTACGCCCATCAACCCGCGGGATTTTATTATCTCGCAGGTGATTTCGCGGCTGATGGTCCTGATGCTTCAAGTCGTCATCATGGTGGGCGCGGGGATGATGCTGTTCGAGTTGCATTTCGCCGGCAGTTTGCTCGATATGCTTATCGTCGGGGTTCTCGGCGGTATCGTGTTTCTCGCCATCGGTTTCGCGCTCTCGGGCGTCTCGAAATCCGAAGACCAGGTCGCCCCGCTCGCCAACGTCATCACCCTGCCGATGATGTTCCTTTCCGGTATCTTTTTCAGCCGCTCCAACCTTCCCGGCATCGCGCATACCATCACGGATTTTTTCCCGCTCACGTATCTTGCGGACGGCTTGCGCACCATCGCCATCGAAGGTGCGACGCTCGGCGATATCTGGCAACAGGTGCTCGGACTGGCCGTCTGGGCGGTCGTTACCATCGCGCTCGCGATAAAAGCGTTCCGGTGGGAGTGAGGTGCCAGACCATCCTGCGAGGTTTCTATAACCTCGCAGGTCTAACCAAAGAAAAAAACTATGCAACATCTTCCACCTCTTAAATTGGGCGAGTATTATCATATTTTCAACCGAGGAAATAATCGAGAAGATATTTTTCGCGAGGAAAGAAACTATGAATATTTTCTTTCATCTCTCTTTCATCATCTAGAACAGAGTATAGACGTATTCGCTTATTGCCTATTGAAAAATCATTTTCATCTTCTTGTCCGAATCAAAAGCGCAAACCATCAGCACGCCCA
>DASWKY010000094.1:0-3602 GCA_036396395.1 Bacteroidota bacterium
AAACTTGCCGACGACGCCTTTCTTGCGGAGCATTTGCGTAACGACAAGCACGAGGTCGGTTGCCGTTGAGCCGGGGCGAAGTTTGCCGTGCAGTTTGAATCCGACCACTTGCGGGATGAGCATTGAGATCGGCTGGCCAAGCATAGCGGCTTCTGCTTCGATACCGCCAACGCCCCAGCCGAGCACGCCAAGCCCGTTGATCATCGTCGTGTGCGAGTCCGTGCCGACGAGTGTATCGGGATACGCATACGTGTCGCCGTTCAGCTTCGCAGTGAAGACCGCCTGTGCGATGTATTCCAAATTAATCTGATGCACGATGCCTGTGCCCGGTGGGACAACACGAAAATTTTGAAACGCCTGCTGTCCCCAGCGCAGGAACGCATAGCGCTCTTTGTTGCGGTCGAATTCTTTTTCCACGTTCAACAAGAATGAAGCGGCGCTTCCATATTCATCCACTTGAACGGAATGGTCAATGACAAGGTCGACGGGCTGGAGGGGATTGATTTTCGTCGCATCGCCTTTCATCGCAATCATGGCGTCGCGCATCACGGCTAAATCCACTACGCACGGCACGCCGGTGAAGTCCTGCAGAAGCACGCGCGCGGGCATGAAGGCTATTTCCTTGTCGGGCGTCGCCTTCGGGTTCCAACGAACCAATGCCTCGATATCATCTTTCCGCACAACTCTGCCGTCCTCTTTGCGGAGGAGATTTTCGAGTAGGATTTTCAGTGAAATCGGCAGACGGCCGAGTTTTGTCCCGATACTCTTTTCGAGTTTGGGAAGGGAATAGTACTTGTAAGAATTATTCCCGACTTTGAGTTCGGAATGGGTTTGATAGCTGTCTGTGCTTTTCATGGTATGCTCCAGTATTCAGGGGATAACGAATATATGAAAAACAGGGGAGAAATTCTAACCGAGGGAGGTATCATTCGCACTGTTTTTTATTTATATTATTGTCCGAAAATAGACTGATAATCCAATGATCGACATCTCCAAGAAATCCAGCACACTGCGCACGGCAATCGCCTCTGCCACGCTTACGGCAAGCCCGGCGGCTGTCAAAGCATTGCGTGAGAATACGCTTCCCAAGAAGGATGCACTCGCCGTGGCGAAAGTCGCCGCCGTGCAAGCCGCGAAGAACACGAGCATGCTCATCCCGTACTGCCACCCGTTGCCGCTCGATTATATAGAGTGCAGGTTCGATGTGCAGGACTCCCGCATTGAGATAACGACCGAAGTCAAAGCCATCTACAAGACCGGCGTTGAGATGGAAGCGCTTACCGCCGCATCCGCCGCCGCACTGACGCTCTACGATATGATGAAAGCGGTGGACGAAACGATGGTGATTTCCGGCATCAAGCTCGTCAAGAAAACGGGCGGCAAATCGGATTTCAAGCCATCGCCCGCGACGAAGCTCAAAGCCGCCGTGCTCGTCGTCTCGGACTCCGTCGCCGCAGGCAAGAAAGAGGATAGCTCCGGCAAGCTCATTGTAGAACGGTTGAAGCAAGAGGGGATTGAGTCCGCAGACTATGCCGTTGTGCCGGACGATGTCCAGAAGATTGAAGCCAAGCTCCGCTCCTATGCAACCGAGATGAAGCTTAACCTTGTCATCACGACTGGCGGGACGGGCTTGGGTCCCCGCGACGTTACCCCTGAAGCCACGGCTCTTGTAGTTGAGAAGGAAATACCCGGAATTAACGAAGCTCTACGGGCGTACGGACAGAAGCGGACGCCGCTTTCGATGCTCTCACGCGGCACATCAGGCGTGTGCGGGCAGACGGTGATCGTGAACCTCCCCGGTTCTGCGCGCGGCGTACAGGAGTCGCTCGACGCGCTCTTCCCGTGGCTCATCCACGGGTTCAAGATGTTGGAGGGTGGGGGGCACTAATTTTTTTTACCCTCACCCCCGTCCCCTCTCCCAAGTTTGGAGAGGGGTGTCCAACAGGACGGGGTGAGGGCCATTCTCAATACCCGATGTTCTTCACAGCTTGCATCCCCAAACGTTCTGCGAGTTGCGCAAGGTAGAGGCTCTTCGGCGTCACGTGCGTTCCGTGTGAATCCATCGTACCCAGCGGCAGATTCGGCTCGTTATTAAACGGCCGCGGCATCGGTTTACTTTCTCCGATGCACCCTATCATCCAGTTGACGACGCCCGGCGGATCCTGCATGACGAAATCGACTGCCTCGCAGTTCCACGCAACGCCCCATCCCATCGACCACCCGTGCCCCGACCCCATTGAGCCGCGGTTCCTAAAATCGATTCCACCGTTGGTGACCCGGACATTATCGTACAGCATCCCGGTTGTCCAGCGTTGGTGTGATTCCGCTCTGCCGTCGCCGCGAAAATCCGCGTTCAACACCACAATCGGGCCGGAATACGCCGCGCCCGTCGCGATATACCAAACATTGTTGGCTACCACTGTACAACGGTCGAGTAATATCTGACTGCCGTTCGGCGCAAATTCCGCAGGCCGCGACGCACCCTGATGGAGCGCTTTTCTGTTCACAGTCACGTTCTGTACGGTTATGCGCCTGCCGTTTGTTCCGACGCTGTTCATCGTCTCGTCTATCACCACATCTCGAACCCAGCAGTCTTCTCCGTTGACCCGTATTGCTGTAAAGTGACCCTCACTGTGGCTGATTGCCTGCGGTGGCGACTCGATGTGAAGGTCTTCGATTCCGGCTTGCGTCACTCGGTCCGGCGGATTGATTTTGACAACGGCAACCCCTGGTGGATTCAGATATTGTCCGTCAAATGAGTCTGACAACGGTACATCGAGAGTGAGCGTGTTGCCGGAAATGGCGGAGATCCTGCGTTCGGTCGTAAGGGTTCGGCCAACGGGCAACCAGGTCTGTGGGCGCCCGTCGCGTACGAGGTCGTCCATCTGCATAAACTTGACCCAAGATTCGGTGACTTGTTTCCTGATAAGAACAACATCGCCGACAGCGAAACCGGTTGCATCTGTCACAGTAAACGAATTTGTTCCGGAGGGGACGTACCCGTCCGCTATCGATGTTTGGGCAAGGGGTTGCTCCTCTTGAGTGCCCGTCCCGCTACTCTGCCGCCTGATAGCGATGGCAAGGTGCGGCTCACCGGTCATCTTGATTGAGCTTCTTGAATCCCTTTCCGAACCACTGCCACGTAGTACCACGCCGCTGGTTGATATCGTGATTGTACCTGAGCAGGAAAAGGTCCCCGGCGCCAGCAGGATAGCCCCGCGGAAGCCGTCTTTCAGCGGCAGGGCAGAGACTTCATCAATCGCCGCCTGAATGAAAGCTGTATTGTCTCCCTCAGCCGGCTGCACAGTCTTTTTGACCGGCACTGTTGGCAGGGTTACCCCTCCGCCCATGTAGCCCGCGTAGGAGAAGTCCATAATCCGGTCGCCCAGAGAAGTCTTTTTGTAGACAAGCGTTCCGTCCGGACCGGGGTAAACCCACTGGCTTTTTGCCTCTTGCCCGACAGCGGTATGCTCACCGGCTATTCCAGTTGATAGAGTTAATAGTATCACGAGTAGAGGATTACGAGGTGTATGTAGGTTCATGGGATGGCTCTTTCGGATGTGACGGAAAAAATAAAGGACATGGCTGGGGGAAAATCTACA
>DASWKY010000095.1:0-2963 GCA_036396395.1 Bacteroidota bacterium
GCGGGTGGTGGGGGATGAGATCGCGCGCCTGCAGAACGAGCTTCGCGCAAAGGTCAATCAAAAAATTGCCGGGAAGCGGCAAGAATTTGACCGGCTCTACAACCAGAAAAAGGAAGACGCGCTGGCGAAGCTCCGGACGTACGAAAACCTGCTGAAGGAAAAAATCGCCGTCGTAGAAGGCAAAAAGAAAGAACTGGAAGCGCGTATCGATGCCGAAAAGAAGAAGCAAACAGAAGACGCCAAGAAAAAACTTGAGGATGCGTTGAAAGGGTTGATCAAACGATAATGACCCAGTTCTGTACTATATGGCAAAGTGCGCTTGTATTGAGTTATTTCCTTGCTCCCAAAGGGGAGATGTATTACATTCTTGGTAAGCAGTCGTTTCTCAACAACCTTCCGGCGCCGGCATGAAAAAACTTACGCTCCAGCTCATGAACGAAAATTTTACGGTGAACAAGCTCGCGCAGTTCGCCGAACTGCCGTCTATTTTCGCCAAGGGCGAAATGTGTTTCATGATGCGCACCGATGAAGAGTTCACGATCATCTGCCCGGATTTTATGGCGCCCAATAACGTCCAGCAGGAAACGGGCTGGAAGTGTATGAAGGTAACGGGCGAAATGAACTTAAGCGACGTCGGCGTGCTGGCATCCATTACGGGACCGCTCGCAGAAGCGAACATCCCGCTCCTCGCCGTCAGCACATTCAACACGGATTATTTTTTTGTGATAGAGGAAAACCTTGTGAACGCGGTGCAGGCATTGCAAAAGGTAGGGCACACGTTCGTGCACGGAGAGTAGTTCAGAGATAGGTTTATTCCCTTCTTAAGGTAGAACCAGCACATATAGGTTACCCGACGATCCCGCTCAACTCCTTTAAAGTAATCTTTCCTTCATACAACGCTTTTCCAACGACAACGCCAGAAACCCCGACATCCGCGAGCGCGCGAATATCGTCCACGGAAGAAACGCCGCCGGAGGCGATAAGCTCGATGTTCTTGAAGAACGATAAGATCTCTTTATAGAGCTCGATGTTCGGTCCCTCCATCATGCCGTCGCGGTCGACGTCTGTGCAGATGAAAGTCGATGCTTTCGCGTGAATCATGTCGTAGAGGAATGTGTTGGGCGAGTACTCGGATTCCGCTAGCCAGCCGCTGTGGGCGATTTTCCCAGCATGAATATCGAGTGCGATGGCGAGGCGTCCCGGTCCGATATCCTGAATCCATTTCTTCACCAGCGAAGGCAGTGTGACCGCGATACTTCCCACGATGACGCGCTGCGCGCCAAGTTCGAGCAGTTTGTTCATATCTTCCTTGGAGCGCACACCGCCGCCGACCTGCGCCTTAACGCCTTTCATCGAAAGAATTTTTTCCAGCAAATCCCAATTTGTTACCGCGCCATTTTTCGCGCCGTCTAAATCGACGATGTGCAGATGCGTACAACCGGAATCGAGAAATGATTTCGCAACGTCGGCGGGCGAATCGGAATACACGGTCTGTTCGTCGAAGTGTCCCTGCCGCAAGCTGACGCATTTCCCCTTATAAATATCGATGGCGGGAATGATGATCATGGGTGCTCCGTTGCAAGACATACTGCTCTGCGCATGTTGAATAGTACAATTTTCCGGGCAAGAATGCCAAAGGAATATAGTGTACCTAAGCAGGATTTTCTCTTGTCATTCATAACCCTTTTTTCTACCTTTTCCACATTATGATACAGTACAAAGACGTTGAACGAGCGTATTCTGTCCTCAAGCCCGTAGTGCACAAGACGCCGTTGTTGACGTCGCACACGTTCAACACACAGTCGGGCAACGAGGTTTTTCTGAAGGCAGAAAACCTCCAGCGTGCGGGTGCGTTCAAGATTCGCGGCGCGTACAACAAGATACACTCGCTTTCGCCGGAAGAACGCCGCCGCGGCGTTGTCGCGCATTCCTCCGGTAACCATGCTCAGGGTGTTGCCCTTGCCGGACGTCTGCTCGGCGTTAGGGTGACCGTGGTGATGCCGAAAGGCTCCGTGCCGAATAAGGTCGAGGGCGCAAAATCGTACGGCGCCGAAGTCGTCTTTAGCGAGGATACCTCCGACGCCCGCGAGCAATTAGCGAAGCAGTTCGAGCGAGAGTATGGTTACGTGCCCGTCCCTCCGTTTAACGATGACGCCATTATCGCCGGCCAGGGCACCGCAACGATAGAAGTGTCGCAGGATGTGAGCGACCTGGACTACCTGTTCGTGCCGGTGGGCGGCGGCGGACTGATTTCCGGTTCTGCGATTGCGGCTAAGCACCTCTTCCCGAAGATCAAGGTCATCGGCGTAGAAACAGAACCTGCGAACGACTGCTACCAAACATTCCGGCAGAAGAAGATCGTCCATATCGCCCCGCCCAACACGATTGCCGACGGCATGCGGACGCAAGCGATCGGCGAGCGGAACTTCGACATTATCATGAAGTATGTCGATGATGTAGTCACGGTGACGGACGAACAGGTTATCGCGATGATGAAATTTTTCGCCGAGCGCATGAAAGTTGTCGTGGAGCCGACGGGTGCTGTAGCCCCTGCGGCTGTCTACCACAATGTCCTCGGTCTTTCCGGTACTAAAGCCTGCGCGATCATCAGTGGCGGCAATGTGGACCCGAAATTTCTCAAGCACATTTTGTAATTTACTCTATGACGAACAATCCATGACGCTCCAACAATTCCTTTCCTACGTCGACTACATGATGGACACGACGGCGAACCTGTTTCAGCAGGTCCCGCCGGAGAAGATCGACTGGAAACCGACGAACAGTTCATTCACCGTGGGACAGCAAATGGCGCACATCGTCGGCGCTATCGATATCTATGCCGGCGGCATTACGAAAGGCGAGTGGGGTTTCACCTCGATGCGTGAGCGGTTCCTGATGAACCGCCGCGCACCCTCCATGACGGCCGACGAAGCGCTCGCGCAGTTGAACATCCAGCACGCCTC
>DASWKY010000096.1:0-4016 GCA_036396395.1 Bacteroidota bacterium
CTTCGATTCACTCATTTGGCAGGGAAGCGAAGACTCTTCTCGAAGAAAGCCGGGAGACAATTGCGACATGTATCGGTGCGCGTTCTGAGGAAGTATATTTTACCAGCGGGGGCACCGAATCGAATAACCACGCCATTCGCGGTATTGTTTCGAGCGTTACAAATAGTGGAAAAAATCATGTCATCGTTAGTGCTGTTGAGCATCATTCTGTGTTACACCCGGCAGAGTCGTTGCGAGAGATGGGGTTTTCTGTTGATATACTCCCCGTAGATAGTACAGGACTAGTGAATCCCGACGATGTCCGGCGTGCCATCACAAATAAAACGTGCCTCGTTTCCATCATGCACGCAAATAACGAAGTGGGCACGATTCAGCCGATTGGCGAGATAGGGCGTATTGCACGAGAACGAGGGATTATTTTTCATACAGACGCAGTGCAGACGGTTGGGAAAATCCCTGTTGCCATTGATGAATTGAACGTTGATCTCTTGTCAATTTCTGCACATAAAATGTATGGTCCGAAGGGTATCGGTGCTGTTTTCATTCGTAAGGGAACGAAAATTGACTCACTGATAAAGGGCGGGGCACAGGAAAATAACCGACGGGCAGGGACACAGAATGTACCACAGGCAGTAGGTTTTGCAAAAGCAGTGGAAATATCTTCTCAGCGAATGACCGACGATGCGATTCACAGCAATCGGTTAACAAATATCCTCAAGTCAAAAATTATGTCTTTAGGTGAAGGCATTTTTTTAAATGGTCACCAGCGCCAGAGCCTCCCCAACATTGTCAGCGTCTCGTTTGATTCTGCTGTTCGCGCAATTGACGGTGAAGCGTTAATCATGGGAATGGATTTGCGGGGTGTGGCTGTAACTAGCGGCTCTGCTTGTACTTCAGGGAGTCTCGAACCGTCTCATGTGCTCCTCGCTATGGGACGTGATGAAAAAACTGCACGCGCAACAATTCGGTTTTCAGTTGGGAGAAGCACAACGGAAGACGATGTTGACTATGCTGTCGATGCTTTACGGAACGTCTTACAAACAATTGAAAAAACTGTTACCACTTAATGGTTCTGTTTCGCCGCCTCAATTGCCATCCCAAAACGTAACCCGCGGTCGCTGACGGTTACCTCCTCGCGTTCAAGTGTATCAAGAATTTCCCGTAAGATAAGAATACCGGCAAGGAGAATATCTGCGCGTGCAGGGAGAATTTGTGGGTAGGCTTTAAGCTCGTCAAGATTTTTACTGGATAGTTCTTCAAAAATGTTGTTAACAGTTGCCCGCGTTAAGACATGCCCGCTTACGGCAGTTCTATCATAATGTTTTAAGTTGAGTTCCATTGCCGCAAGGGTTGTAAGTGTTCCGGCAACCCCGATTAATCGGGCAGAGGACGGTACGTGAGGGTGTCGCTGGAGATGTGTTCTGATGTATTCTCGGGCGCTTTCCAGCCCGCCAGTCGCGGGCGGTGAAGTTTTGAGAAATCGTTCTGTGAGTCGCACACTGCCGATGTCAAAGCTCACCCTATGAGAAACAGTTGAATCGGTCCCAACTGTCAATTCTGTGCTTCCACCCCCAATATCAAGGACGGCGAAATCCGATTTCTTGCCGGGTGTTCTGAATTCCGAAATCCCCCCAAGATACGTTAAGTCTCCTTCTTCATCTCCACTCAGCACGCGAATTTGTAAGCCGAGTTTTTGTTGGACGAATTCGATGAATTCATTTTTATTCTGAGCGTCACGCAAAAAACTTGTGCCGCAAACGGTCATTACTTCAACACGTTCCGCCGTCATGACCGATTGATAAGGCTGAAGAAACTCGACGGCGCGCTCAAACGTTTCGGACAATATCATCTGATGAGCATCTACGCCCTTGCCGAGTCTCGCGATTGCATGTTCATCGCGAACGACAACAAGTGTACCATCAGGCTGTATGTCTGCGACAAGGAGAAGAATCGTATTGGTGCCGATATCTATTGCACCTACACGCATTAGGACGTAATTCTTTTTGATACTGATTTGATAAGCGCGAGCGCGACCCATTCGTTTTCATTCAGAACTTCAACAGGTACGGCTGAGCGTCGCTTGAGTAAATCAAGAAGTGGGTTGAGGTCTTGAGTAAGCAGTCCGGAAAGGATTAAGATGCCGCCATGTGGAAGAGGCGCTAGCAGTTTAGAAAGATGTACCGAGATCGTCGGGTAATCTACATTAGCAATTACGAGGTCGAATTTGTTTTTGGGAATTAAGCGTGTGTCGCCCTTCAGAATGCGAACCTTACCCCCGACATGATTTTTCTTAATGTTTTCTTTTGCGTTTTCAATCGACCAATCATCGTTGTCAATCCCAAGCGCTCTCTGCGCGCCAAGCTTCACTGAGGCAATCGCAAGCACTCCCGTGCCAGTCCCAAAATCCAATACCCGCATATCCGGCGCACAGTAACGTTCAAGAAGGACAAGGCTTAATCTGGTCGTTTCATGGTGTCCTGTTCCAAAAGACATTTTCGGGTCGATGTGCAGGACGATTTTACCTTTATCCGAAGCACGGATTTTCTTCCAGCTTGGTTTGATTACGATACTGTTGGTGACTTCGACGCGCCCGATACTGCGTTCCCAGGCGGCATTCCAGTTTTGTTCACGGACATTGCGTAGTATATATCTGGCTTCGATCTGGGGGAATTCTTTCTTGAAGCGCGAGAGGAGTTGTTGAAGCGATGCTTCAGTAGTTTTTGTCCAAGTGCGCAGAGCGATGAAACCGGTAAGGTTGGCGTTCTCCTGCAGAAATCCTTCAAACCCCAACGAGGCGAGGGAGCCGATTAGTAATTCTTGGTAGTGTTCCGGGATCGAGAGGACGACCTGTTTCCACGTTCTTCGCTTCATTTCTCTTCGGTGCCGGCGTCGCGGTATTTGCGGAGTGTTGTTTCGACCAGCTCGGTGTTCATTTGAAGCCAAAAAATTTGGTCTTGATAATTTTCCTGCATCTTGCGGTCCGCTTTATTGTAGCGGACATTCAGCAAATAGATGAGCCAAACGCCAATCGTAAACAAAGCCAGCACCTGAATATCGGCGAGGGAGGATTCCCTATACATTTCGAACCCCACAGCAAGCGTGCCAAGGACTGCAAACCAAAATGAGGTCCTACGTAGGGTGGTCATGATGTGGTAGACAGTCCCGAAAAAAAAGATTTTTTCATGGAACGCCGACGGCATATGGTTATTCAAGAGATAAAAATACAATTTGCGTGCCGCGTGTGTATCTAAGAGGGGCATATTCTTCATTGTCCTCGCCTTATCGCTCAGAAAGCGGCTTGGCTGATTTTCCTGAAATGCCTTTCGGCGTTTGGTTGTTTCCTTAGCGTATAACGTCAATCCGGCGATAATCGTAAAGAACGCGACCAACAGCAGTGCAGTTGTCGAGTTTATGCGCAGTGGTAAAAATTGGTACAGGTAACTCCGAAAAAAGAGGAAGGAAAGAGCCGCAAAATAGAATCCCGGAATAACGATTCTAAAGAGTTCGTATAATCCGAAGGCCGTATTTGAGGTTTGATTCATCATAATGATCAGTTAGCCGCTTTTGAATAGACAATGTGTAATAAAACAGTTCCAACTGCTTCGAGACTTTCCGCACTGCATTTATCCGGTGTATCTTCCGTTGTATGCCAATAGCGATTAGAAGCGTCCGGGTATTCAAAATCAATGAGATCCACTGCGCGGATGCCTGCCTCATTCAAAGGAATATGGTCATCATAAGTCGGACGGCCCGGTGTGTCTGCAAACTGATGAAGATTGAGCCTGCGCGCTGTTGAGTAGATGAGGTTCATTACGTCGGGAGCGTATTCATCGGATTGTTGTTCTCTAGGAATTGATAATTGCTTATCACCAATCATATCTATGTTAATTGCAAAGCGCGGATTAAAACCCGGCGCCTTCGTGCGCGCAAAATGCTTCGAGCCTAAACACCACGTATCGAGACTGCCGGATTTTCCCATGTCTTCGCCATCGAACAGCACAATATCCACCCCGATC
>DASWKY010000097.1:0-3796 GCA_036396395.1 Bacteroidota bacterium
TCGTGCGCGCCTTGCCCTTTATCCCAGCTATCGAGATGCCCGCCGACAAGAACAACCTCGTCCGGTTTTTCGGTGCCGCGGATTTCGCCGACGACGTTGAACGACTCCGCGTCCGGCAGAGTCTGGGCGGATAATATTATAGTGACTCGAACAGACTTCTCCTTCTTTAAGAGATTGCTCAACGCCTCGGCGTCATTCGTGCTGATTGCGGCGCCCGGCACTTTTGTGACCGCCTCATCGTATCCCATGCCGCCGGTATGAGGGAAATCGTCAAGCCGGGTGGTCATCGAGCGGACGAGCGCGGCGACGCCGCCTGCGCGTGCGGCTTCTATCGCCCCGCGCCCGCGTTGGTTGACGGCTCCGCCGTACGCAGTAAACGTATCGAACTGTGTCCGGTCCATCGGTCGATTGAAAAACACAATTTTACCCTTTGCAGTTTCGCCTAATGCTTGTAGTTCTTCGAAGGATTTTACTTCAATGACCTCGGCGGTAATTCCTTCGCCCGGCGTACCGATGCTTCCACCCAGCGCGGTAATACGAATGGGAATGGCTTTACGTGGGCCGTTTGCGAGGATAATTCCTTGTTCAACACTCCCGCGCACCCAGTGCGGCACGGTAACAGGCTCCAGCCATACGCGGTCGAAGCCCAGGCGTTCCATTGTACGCTTTGACCATTCGACAGCCTGCGCCGCTTGCGGAGAGCCGCTAAGCCGGTGTCCGATGGTCGTGGTAAGTTCTCGCAACATCTCGTACGACATATTATCCGCGAGCGCTCGTTTAAAGATATTGACCGCGATCGAATCATACGGCTGTAAGTTCTGCGCGAAGGTACAAAGTGGAATGAATGCGAGGAGCAGGAATTTTTTCATGAGTCCGTCCTTATATAAAGATGAACCACGAAGGCGCTAAGTCACAAAGAACTTCTTGATGTAATTTTTCTTCGTGTCTTCGTGTCTTTGTGTCTTAGTGGCTATGTTTTTGTTATAATACAATCGCAAACGCGCGCACAGGAAAACTTCCGAACTGTTTCACTTTCACCGGCACGGCGAAAAATCTGAACCCGGCATCCGGCAATGTTTCCAGTCCGCACAAGTGTTCGACGACGGGTATGTTCGCTCCGAGCAGAAGTGTATGTGCCGGACGCTCGCCGTCCTTCGTGCTGTCTATGTTAAACGAATCAATGCCGACCAGAGCCGCTTTTCCTTCAACCAAGTAGTGCACGGTGTCGCGGGTGAGATACGGATGCCCCTCGGCGTACTGGTCGGTGCGCCAATGCTTGTCCCAACCGGTATGTACCAACACTGCCTTGCCGCGGACGTCGATTCCCTCGAATATTTCCGCGCCGATTGCTCGGCCCTCGGCAAGCTTCCATCGAACAACGATGCCGTTCAGGTTTGCAACCGAGGCGAGCGGCAAGTCGGAGAGGTCCTTGCCCTGAGCGTAGCGGTGGAACGGCGAATCAATATATGTTCCGGTGTTGGCGACCATTTCAATTTTGCCGATATGGAATTCCGTACCGGGCGCGTATTTTCCCCTGGAGGATTCCCGGCTCATATGCTCGGAAATCACCGGTCCCGGTAGTCCTTTATACGTGACCATGCCGTGTTCAACGACGTGGGAAAGGTCGATAAAGAGGGGCATAAAAACCCTTTTTAGAAAAACATGGCACAGAGGTGCACAGAGAATCCACAGAGAGAATATTTCCCGGTTACCTCAAGATCTTCTCTGTGTTCCCTGTGTAATGCTTTATTTTTTGATAAAAAATTTTCTTGACAGAGTGAAACTTTCTTAATATCTTATCGTAAAGATACGATAAAGAGATGAGGGTCAAAAATCAATATGCCGATTACGAAAACTGAAGAATTCAGAAAAGCCGACGTCAAGCTTGCCGAGCTTGCCCAGGCGCTTGCCCATCCCGCCCGTATCGCAATATTGCGGACGCTTGCCGGCTGGTGTTCCCCAACCGGGGGACAATGTGTCTGCGGGGATATTGTCGAGGTCCTGCCGCTCGCGCAGGCAACGGTTTCCCAACATCTTAAGAAGCTCAAGGAGGTCGGGCTGATCGACGGCACTATTGATGGACCACGTTCCTGTTACTGCATCAACTGGGAAACACTCGCCAAAGCGGAAACGATGTTTGGCAATTTCATTGGCAATTTACAGTCGAATAACAACGGCACAACATAACAAAAACACTCGGAGGAAACAACATGACAACGCAATTTGCTGTAAACGAATTACCGGAAAAGGGTAAAGACCAGGCGACGGAGAAAAACGTCCAGACGACGGGAACACCGCAGTCAACATCCTGCTGTGACTCGTCCTGCTGTGGCGGTAAAAAGCCGGCAGGTATGAGAGTAACGATATAAACATCGCTGTCATTCCGAGGAGTCCCGGTGTTTTGTACCGGGACGACGAGGAATCTCATAGTTAAAGCGAGATCCCTCACTTCGCCTGCCTGCCGGTAGGCAGGTTCGGGATGACATCACCTTTATTACTCGGAGGCACTATGCCAGAACAGTATGCAGTCGGAGAAACACCGGAAAAAATCAAGGAGTTAGTGAAGGAAAAATACGGCGAGATCGCCGTCAAGGCGGGAACGCTGGAACAATCGTCCTGTTGCGGTCCTCTGTGCTGTGGGGACGTTGAGTATTCGGTCTTTGCGGACGATTACACGAAACTCGAAGGCTACAATCCCGACGCCGATTTAGGCTTGGGCTGTGGCACGCCGACGGAGGTTGCAAAGATCAACAAAGGCGATACGGTGCTTGACCTCGGTTCCGGCGCGGGCAACGATGCGTTTGTCGTGAGGTCGATTGTCGGCGAGAGCGGCAAGGTCATCGGCGTGGATATGACCGGGGCGATGGTTGAAAAAGCCCGGCAGAACAACGCCAAATTGGGCTATAAGAACGTCGAGTTTGTCCTCGGCGAAATCGAGAGTCTGCCGTTGCCTGCAAATTCTGTTGATGTGGTCATCAGCAACTGCGTGCTCAACCTTGTGCCGGACAAAGCGAAAGCGTACTCAGAAGTGTACCGTGTGCTGAAGTCCGGCGCGCATTTTAGCATTTCGGACGTGGTGACAACGGGCGAGTTGCCGGAGAAGATCCGCACTGCGGCGGAGATGTACGCCGGGTGTGTCGCCGGCGCGACCCAGAAGCAAGCGTATCTCGATATTATCGCGAAAACTGGTTTTAAGAATGTTGCCGTGGTGAAGGAGAAGCCGGTTGCTGTTCCGGATGAGACGATGAGGCAGTATCTGAGCGAAGCAGAGTTAGCGGAGTTTAAGAAGTCCGGAAAAGGGATTTATAGTATAACGGTGTACGGGGAGAAGTAGGATACAGTTTGAAGACGTCATTCCGAGTCTCGGCGCCTTATTGCCGAGGAGAGGAATCTAACTGGCTTCAAGAACGAGATTCCTCGCTTCGCTCGGAATGACACTTAGAGTATCACACCACCGCCGCGCTCAGCGAGAACACCGACGGCATCCAATTCGCCAACACCCGCCAGCTATCGCCTTCGTTGCGGCTGTACAGAATATGACCGCCGCTTGTGCCGACGTACACACCGCACGGATCGCATGTGTCCACCGACATCGCCTGGCGGTACACGTGCACGAACATCTCCTTGGCGGGCAAGCCCTTGTTCAATTTCTGCCACTTCGCGCCTTTGTTCTTACTGCGGTACACGCCGAAGCCCCCGACAGGTCCGCGGTACTCCGCTCCCTCTTCCGGAACGACGTACACGGTATTGGGGTTGTGCGGATGAATCGCCAGCGGAAACCCGAACCTCGCAGGTA
>DASWKY010000098.1:0-5228 GCA_036396395.1 Bacteroidota bacterium
TGGCCCAAGTCGAGGTCTGTTTCGGCGCCGTCGTCGGTCACGTACACCTCGCCGTGCTGGAAGGGATTCATCGTTCCCGGGTCGACATTAATGTACGGGTCGAATTTTTGGATGGTCACCCTTAATCCGCGGGACTTCAATAATAATCCGATGGAGGCGGAGGCAATTCCCTTGCCCAAGGAGGAAACAACCCCTCCTGTCACAAAAATATATTTAACGTGGTTGCGAGCCATTCTTTGGTCAGCCAGTTTAGTTAATAGGGATTGAGGACTCTTTGAGGAACTTGATTACTTTTTCTACGTCGGCTTGGGTATCGACGGGAATGCTGTCGAACTCCGTTATCGCTACTTTCATCTTCATGCCCGCCTCGAGCGCGCGGAGTTGTTCCAGTTTTTCCGCTTTCTCAAGCGGGGATTCCGGCAAGCTTGCGTACTTCAGCAGTGAATCGCGGCGATACACGTACAGCCCGATATGCTTATAAAATGTATGGTGCGCAAGCCAGCTTTTGGGGTCGATGTGTTCGCGGACATGCGGCACGATGGACCGCGAAAAATACAGCGCGTGCATCGTGCTATCGAGCACAGTCTTTACCACATTGGGGTTTGTCAACTCGTCTGCGGATTCAATGTGTTTTACCAGTGTGCCGATGTGCGCGTCCGGTGAATCTAGCAACGTCTGCACCGCCTGGTCAATCATAACCGGATTCAAGAGCGGCTCGTCGCCCTGCACATTGACGAACATGTCGCCTCGCACTTCTTCCGCCACCGCGGCGATGCGGTCACTGCCGCTCCGGATATCGGGGGACGTCATGATAACTTCACCGCCGAACGAATGCACAGCCTTCGCAATCCGTTCATCGTCGGTTGCGACGATGACTTCATGGAGCAGGCGCGCTTTCTGTGCTTGTTCGTACACGCGCTGAATCATCGGCTTGCCGAACAAGTCGACGAGCGGCTTCGCGGGGAGCCGTTGCGAAGCATATCGTGCCGGTATGACGCCTATGATGTGCATATTTTTTTACCGGTTATTTCGACCCTCACCCCCGTCCCTCCGAAGGAGTCCCTTTGGGAAAACGACGGGGCGGAGGTTATTACAATCTACCCCTTATCTCCAATCACTTTTGGAACTTTAAAAAACTTGTCGTTCTTTGCAGGAGCATTCTGCAAGGCCTGTTCCTGCGTTAAGCCGGGCTTTACTTCATCTTCACGAAACACATTCTTCAACTCAATCACTTGTGAAAGCGGCTCGACATTAGACGTATCCAACTGATTCAACTTTTCCATGTACGCGAGAATATCGTTGAACTGGCGCGTGAATTTCTCTTTTTCTTCCTGAGAGAATTCCAGTCGCGCCAGCGCGGCGATACGTTCAACGTCTTTGATAGTGACTGACATAGGATTTCTACGTGTTCTCCACAAAATTCTTTTCGAGGATCGCGTGCACCTGCTCCATTAATTTTAGCTCGCTTTCTTTTCCCGACGTGCCCGCGCTCTCAATCGGTTTATCCATGACGATCTCGATATCTGCAGGCCGGACGCTGAACGTGCCTTTCGGCAAAATAGCGAAGCTGTTGTTGATGGTCACCGGAATAATCGGCACGCCCGAACGAGCCGCCAGTGCGAACGCCCCGCGCTTAAACGGTTGCAGTTTTCCGTCTTTCGACCGTGTGCCTTCAGCAAACACCAACACCGACGCTCCATTACGAATTGTCTCCACCGCCCTGTCTATACTCCCCATTGCGTCCTTTGCATTGTCGCGGTCAATGGAAATATACGGACCCCATTTCAACGACCAGCCCCAGATGGGCACACGGGTTAATTCTTTTTTCAGGATAATCCTAACATCGTCCGGAATTGCCGCAAAGATCGCCGGAATATCGAACAAACTTGCATGGTTGGAGACATACACGTAATGCTTCGACCTGTCGATATGCTCCAATCCCTTCGTCGTGACTTTGATGCTGAAAATCCATAACACGACTCTCGCCCACTGCCGCGCTGCGCTGTGGTACGTTTTGCCGCTCCGGTCAAAAGGAATAACGACAAACGCCACGAGCGAAGTAATGAGCGTTGCAAGAATTGTCGCACTAATTTTCAAGAATGCCATCATACCACCCCGCTCAGGAAACAGTCCCCTCGATAAACCGTATCCGCTTTTCAATGGACGGGTGGCTGTAAAACAAGAATTCGACCAACGGGTGCGGCTCTGTGTCGGCTAAATTTGTTGTCGCCAGTTTGCGCAAGGCGTTTGCGAACGCGCTTTTGTTCGAAGTCAATTCGACCGCATAGCGGTCGGCTTCACGCTCGTGTTTGCGGGATACGGCGTTCGAGAGCGGCGATGTTACAAGCGAATAGACTCCAAGCCACAGTGTCAGCAATGGCAGCGCGGCAATTTGGTCTATCGAAGAAAACCCAAACCACGCGAGACTCGCCGCGTATACTTGTGCCGTCAGATACAATCCAAGGAATGTACTCAGCGTGCCGATGAGCATCATCGTACGGATGTGCTTAAGCTTGTAGTGCCCCAACTCGTGCGCGAAGACGGTTTCGATTTCCTCGTCCGTAAAATTTGCCGTCAACGTGTCGCCTAAGATAATGCGTTTCGATTTCCCAATGCCCGCAAACGCGGCATTCGCTTTCTTCGTGTTCTTGCTCAGGTTGAACACAAAGACGCCTTCGACTTTCATACCGACCCGTTCGCACAACGCGATGATTTTCGATTTTAGATTGCCGTCTTCAATCGGCTGGAACTTATAAAAGAGCGGGAAGATTAACGTCGGACCCAGCCGAGCGAGCACAACGGAGAAGAAAAACAGCACGCCGCTCACCGGAAGCCACCACCATTCTTGAAAATTCTTTAGGCAGTAAAAAAACGCAAGCAGTATTGGCACACCGATGGGAATACCGACCAGCGTGCCCTTGAACCTCTCCCACATCCATTTGGTAAATGTTTGGTTCGAGAGGTTATACTTATGCTCGAGATAAAAACCGGAGTAATAGCTAAGAGGAAAGGAAACGACGGATTCAAGTACTCCAAATGCCGTGACAAATATCAGCAGGACGACATACTCGTTGGATGAAAACCCTCGCGCGAACTCCTCAATCGCCGCCGAAATACCCGTGGACACGACCAAAACCGTCAACACAAAAAAGAACGCTGTGCCGGAAATGCCCAGCCAGATTTTTTTTCTGCTGTATTCTTTCGCTTGGGTTGTGTTGTCGGCTGACGGGGGATTCAGTTGAGGAGACGGTGATTCGGAGGTCGTTGTAACAGGGGTTTTGTGTCCGCCAGAATGACGGCGGACGGAAGTTAAAGTCGAAGCATCCTGCATGAAGTCGTGACGTGGAAGGGTGACATGGTTCGTGGTTTGTCTATAATAATAAAAGAAGCGCTGAAAAGCAAGAACGACCGACAAAATATATAAAAAAAGCCCAACCGTGTAAGGCTGGGCTTAAAGCGACAAAGAGAGACACGCGCTCTACTGCCGCACTTCAACCGTACGAGATGTGACGGAAATCGCAGAGGTGAAAATGTTAATAATGACATCAAGCGCGGTTTGTTCTGTCTTGATGGTGTAGTTGGTCGCGCCCTTTGTCATCTCTGCCGTGTTCACCGTGTTAATGGGAACCAAGCCCCACAACACGTACCACTGACGTTCTTGCTGGATAGACGCCGTCTTGCCTCCATCGCCGACAACATGCATGTGCGTCATACAACCGCCGAGCAACAACGAAGCGACCAGAATACCGCCGAACACTTTACGCATAGTAACTCCTTTTGATAATACTTCATTCAAAAAAATACGCTGTGACAACACGTTGTACCTCTCCACTACTGCAACTCAACATAAGTAACCCTTCTGAGAGTGTCAATCGTTGTTTTTACCTGTTTCCGGATATATCAAATACTTCTCCCGCCGCATGAGAAAATCTTCGTTCTTTTGGTCTATCTTGATGAGCATGTCTTCCACACGCGTGTAGGTAACCAATTCGCGGCGGATTTCCGCCGAGCCGAAAATTTTATCGAACGACTCTATCTTCTCTCTGCGCGCGCGGGCGTAAATATTCCGGTCTGGAAACAGCGTATAGAGCGCAGAGAGGATATGAAGCTGTACCGCCGTCAGGTTGATGGCGTCGCGGTTCGTCACATGGATCTGCACGCCGTTATAACGGGTGCTGTTATCATTGTAGATGCGGTAATAGATGGGACGAAACTCAACGCCGGGCAATTTTTTCTTGCCCAGGTACTCAGCGAATTGCGGCGCGTCGATCCACGGCGCGCCGACAAGCTCGAACGGCAGAGTATAGCCGACCCCTTGGTTCACCGTGCCAAGCTCGCCGAGTAAGCCGGTCATCACATAAAACATCGGCGAGGCGGAACGCGGGATATTGGGCGAGGGCGGAATCCATTCAAGCCCTGTATCGTCCCACCACATCGCACGGTTCCATCCCTCCATCGGTACGATTGTAAGGTTGCATTTGATGCCGTTGGCGAGCCAGCCTTCTTCGTTCACCATGCGCGCCAGCTCCCCGACCGTCATCCCGTACACATACGGAATCGAATACAACCCGACGAACGATTTATAGATATCCTCCATCATGGGACCTTCGACGCGGTTGCCCGTGAGCGGGTTGGGGCGGTCGAACACGATGAACTCGACGCCGTTTTCCGCCGCGGCTTCCATCGCATAACCCATCGTGGAAATATACGTGTAGGAGCGCACGCCGATATCCTGAATGTCATAAATAATCGCATCCAGCCCGCGCAACATGTCCCTCGTCGGTTTGCGGGTTGTGCCGTAGAGTGAATACACAGGCAAGCCGGTTTTCTGGTCGGTGTAATTCTCTACCCATTTGCCTGCTTCCGCATCGCCGCGCGCGCCGTGTTCCGGTCCAAAGAGCGCGACGAGCCTTACTCCCGGCGCTTCGTGCAAAACATCGATTGTCGCGCGGAGGTCGTTTGCCACGCCTGTCGGGTTCGTGATGAGTCCCACGCGTTTGCCGCGCAGAATGTCGAAATTCCGCCCACGCAATACATCTATGCCTGTTTTGACTTTAGGCTGTGCAACAGTATTCTCGCCAAAGCACAACATGAGTGCGAGCAAGAATAAGAAAAACAGTACCCCCTGCGTCCCAATAACGGAACGCGTCCATCTTTGTAATGGGGATAAACATCGGAAGCCTAATGTTATCAATTGATACTCCACGGCAACGCCTTTCCGTCCACCA
>DASWKY010000099.1:0-2926 GCA_036396395.1 Bacteroidota bacterium
TTTCTTTTTAAGGAAAGTATCACCCCATACTCCTCTGTCTTACGACCTCATATAAAAACGCGGCGCTGGCGCTGGCAACATTGAGCGAATCAATGTCGTTGTGCATAAATATCGCCGCATGTGCATCACATACTGAAAGTACATCTGTTGAAACGCCCTCTCCTTCACTCCCGAAGACGATACAACAGCCGTTGCGAAAATCGGTTTGCTGAAGTGTTCCCTCGGTTCCGTGCGGATGCGCCGCAATGCTCCGCACGCCGTGGTCTGTGCGGAGGTCTTGGAGCGTCTGGACAAGATTTTCGACATGTACTACAGGAAGTTTGAAAACCGTTCCCATCGAGTTGCGCACTGCGCGGCGCAAGTACGGACTGCTCGACGTTTCCCCGACCAGCAATGCCTGCACACCGAACCCGGCACAGTTCCGTACCAGTACGCCGAGGTTTTCGGAATTGGTTAACCCGTCCACCGCCACGAAAAAATAAGGCTGTGGCGCGTCGCGAAGCACATCGCTCAATTGCGCCGGTTGAGGGATTTTTCCTGCCGCCATAATTCCTTGATGCAGGGTGAACCCCACAATGTCCTCGACCAATTTTTTCTCCGCTACATACACGTTCACCTGTTCGCGTTTGGCTTCCAACAACGGTTGAAACACGAAGAGCCATTCCGGGGAAAGAAGCACGGAGACGACTGGAATACTGCTTTTCAGCAATTGCCGTACAACTTTTTCCCCTTCCGCGACAAAGAGGCCCTGCCGCTCATGCTCTACGGGTCGGCGCAGAGAGCGATAGAGTTCTAATTCCACTTGGTCGAGCGAGGTAACGTGATGTATTGAGAGCATAGGCATTTTCAGTCGGTGCGAGTTATTAACTCAGCAGGTTACTCTATGTACTAATAGTACAAGAAGCACAGCTGTGAAGCAATTGTCTTTTGTTCCGCAGGCAATATTTCTCTACATTTATTCAACAACACAACGTTCACTGAGCAGTAAATGCCCATGTCCCTTGATATTAAACCCAAAATTGTCGTCCTCGGAACGGGTTTCGCCGCGTTCAGCTTTGTCAAGAAAATCGACGTAAGGGTATTTGACGTGACGGTCGTCAGCCCGAGAAATCATTTTCTGTTTACACCCCTTCTTCCTAGCACAACGGTGGGCACTATCGAATTCCGCAGTATCATCGAGCCGATACGCGTCGCGCGGCCCGAGGTGCAGTTTATCCAGGCATTCTGCCGCTCTGCCGACCTTCGGCGCAAGGTCGTTATGTGTGAAGGGGCGGCAGACCAACAGCAGTTCGAGTTGTCGTATGAGTATCTCCTCATTGCCGTCGGCTCGAAGAGCAATACGTACGGCATTCCGGGCGTAGAGCAGTATACATTGCCGCTGAAGGAGCTTGCAGACGCACGGGCGATTCGCCAGCGGATTATCGAGTGTTTCGAAAGCGCGGCAAACCCCTCAGCGACCGATGACCAACGCCGTCGCCTTCTACATTTTGTCGTTGTTGGCGGCGGTCCTACAGGAGTTGAGTTTGCCGCGGAGATGAACGATTTTCTCGTCGACGACCTCCGGAAAGTATACCCGGCACTACTCCCGTTTGTGCAGATTACTGTGCTTGAGGGTTCTCACCACCTGCTCGGCACGTTCGATGCAACATTGAGAGACTACACTGCCCGCATGTTTCTCCGGCAACGGATTAACGTGCGCACCGGCTCGCTTGTCGTGCGTGTGGAAAAAGAAAAGATCGTCTTGCAGGACGGGGCGGAAGTATCATTCGGTTTTGCAGTCTGGACAACTGGTATCGGTCCCCGCGAGTTTGTACAAGCGTTGGACGTACAGAAAGATCGCGTCGGCAGAATTACGACAAATGAATTGTTTCAGATTCCGGGATATCCGGAGGTGTACGCTGCGGGGGATTGCGGGACTGTCGAGGGCAAGCAGTATCCCGCAACGGCGCAGGTCGCCCAGCAGGAAGGTGCATATCTCGCACGTGCGCTGAAAGCACGTGTCCTCGGAACGGACGTACCGGTGTTCCGCTATAAGCACTACGGCATGTTGGCGTACATCGGAGGCGAACGGGCGCTGGCGGACTTGGAATCCGTGAAGGGTAAGGGATTTTCAACGTGGCTCTTTTGGCGCTCCGCGTATCTCACGCGGCTGGTGAGCGTCAAAAATAAAGTTCTCGTGCTGTTCGATTGGTTTAAGACGTTTGTCTTTGGGCGTGATATGAGCCGCTTTTAGAAGCGGCGTGAGCGTTGACATTGCGCCAAAAAGATAGTATCATCCTCTTGTCTTGTTGTGTTTCTAATACTGAGAACATCTTCAGCAAGGAGAATTGTCTATGACGATTAAAGAAAAAATGTACGGCGATGTCGCTGTCATCTCGCTCAAAGGAAACCTGATGGGTGAGCCGGACACAACCGACGTTCGCGATAAAATCTATAACCTCTTGCAGGACGGCGTGACAAAAGTTGTGCTCGATTTAGGCAAGGTCAAATGGATTAATAGCTCGGGGTTGGGTACGCTCATTGCCGCCATGACCTCCGTCAAGAACAAAGGCGGGGAATTGAAGCTCGCCAACATCACGGACAAGGTTGAGAGTTTATTCATGATCACGCAGTTAATTAAGGTGTTTAAGACCTACGAAAGTACTGACCGCGCAGTAGCAAGCTATAAGTAAATACAGCGAGTAACTTGAGAGTGAACAAGAAATCCCGATTGCTTGAAAAAGTATCGGGATTTCGGCTTATTGGCGGGCTGGAGCAAAAAAATCCGCGCGTGTATGTTTTTCAGATAATTCTTATATTTGCTCACAGATAATTAACCTCCCCGCACCACGTCACTAATTTTGGAGCCCAGCTATGATAGCATTCGTTCAACGTACGGTGTTCACCGTCGCCCTTATTCTTTTTTCGATGCAGAGCATGTTCGCTC
>DASWKY010000100.1:0-6185 GCA_036396395.1 Bacteroidota bacterium
TTTTCCACGTTTTCCGCCTCTAAATTCAGCGACTTTAATGCTCCGCGCGGGTTGAGCGAAGAAAAATACACATTGGGAATAGAGGTGAGAACGTGCAAATGTTTGGAGTACGGCAGGTAATTCAAGAAACCTAACACGAGAACTATATGAATCCACCAAAAGATTTCAAACCACACCGGAGCGGAGGACTGGTCGAACATCGGCATCATCATGCCGGATACAAAGCGGGCGAACGCAAGCTCCGGGTCCTGCTGAACCATACGCGTGGCGTTCTGACCCAACATGCTCACCATGATAAGCATGATGGCAAGCAGAATTGCCGCCGCATCAATTTTGCCGTGCAGGTCCACCTCCAATCGTTTGGGGCGGATAACGTACCGGCGGAAGAGCGCGAACAGGACGGAAATAATTACGAGACCGGTAAAGAGATCCTGAAGAAACGCGAGAGATTCATAGACGTTCACGTTCACGACCCACGTAAGCGAAAAATCGTTTATGATACCCTCGCCAATCGATTCAAAGACTGCCGTCAGAAGGACAACGAAGCCCCAAAAGATAACAAAGTGCATGACGCCGGCGAGCGGTTCGCGCAGGAGCTTTGTTTGGCCGAACGCAATGACCCAGACTTTCTTAAGCCGCACGAGCGGGTTGTCGAAACGATTCTCCGGTTGTCCTATCTGAAGATGACGAATCAGCCGTCGCACGCTATACGCAAAAAAGCCGAACGATGAAGCTAAGACCAGCAGGAAGATGATGTTTTTTGTTTCCATAGATAGAGAGTATCAGACTTGAGACTTCTGAAAAATAATAAATAATTTGGTAGTTGCAGGTTTTGTGTTTTTTGCATCCCGTCGCATTTTGACGGGAGAGCCTGCGAATGTATCCGAAAAACGCAACCTAAAGGTTGCGGCTACCCGTACGTAAATAATTTTTCAGGAGTATCAGACTTTGAGTTCTGCGGTATAGATGGTCACTGCCTCGCCTGCGATACTCACGCGCTCGACGTTGTTGTGATGAACGGCAAGACGGATCTTCACGCGTCCTTTGCGTTTCATTTCATCTCCCTGCTCACCGATAAATTCCATCCTGCCGTCCGGCAACCGGAACCACGGCACATCGAGTCCGGCGTCGAAAACATACTTGTACAGATACACGCCGAGCGGCCCGTTTGACGACCCGGTTACCGGGTCTTCCGTTAAGCCGACGGCGGGAGCAAAAAAACGAGAATGGACGGCGGAGCTCTCCTCGAGCGTTTCGAGCGAGAACACACACACACCCAAGATGTTCGCTTTACGGGTAAGCTCACCCAGCCGCGCGTACTCCGGTTCGAGCTTTTTGATTGTTGAAAGTTTCCGCACCGGTACATAGAGATAGTTATTCCGCACAACGGGTAATGCGGTGTGGAGGTCTTTCGAGAGTAACCCTATCGCAGACAACATGGGGCGCGGCAAGCGGTTGATGCGGCGGAACTGCGGGACCGGAAGTTCAAAATCAACGACCGTGCCGGAATATTTTTTTTCCACGGTCACGTTCAACAGCCCGCTTTTTGTTTGCACGCGGAAGGAGTACGCGCGCGGTTTCTTCATCCCGTACATGCCCTCTTCGGCAAGGGCGTGAAAACCGCCCACCGTTGCATGTCCGCAGAGAGGCACTTCGACTGCGGGCGTGAACCAACGAATTTGCATCGCGGCACTGCTCAGCGTGGAGGGAAGAAAAAATGCCGTTTCGGAGAGATTCATCTCGCGCGCGATCGCCTGCATATGTGCATCCGATAAGCCGCGCGCGTCCAGCACAACGCCCGCCGGATTGCCGCTGAAGGGCTTGGACGTAAAGACGTTGACCTGCTTGAGCCGGTAGGTTTTCATCAGTTTTTTTCCGTCAGGCGTAAGGCTGTCAGTATGTTGTGCTGTTTGATAAAATACACGAGGCTTCCTTTGATGAAAAACGAATCCGGTGTCGGCGCTTTTGCGTCTGTTGCAAGTATCTCGCTGAACATTTTGCTCTGCCGGTCGAGGTCATAAATCGAAAACCGGTTCTCCAGAACGAGCGATTCCGGGGTTGACGACCTGCCCGGCGTGTAATAATTCATCAACACCAACGACTGCCGGCGTATGAATTCGACTTGACCGTGAAGCGGCATACCTTTTGTTTCTTTTCGGAAGATGGTCTGAATCTCCGCGTTGCCGGGGTCTTCCTCTAAAATTTCGGGGAACAGAAAATCTTCCTGTTGTTGCTCGTTGAGAGCCAACGTGCGAAGGGCATACAGGTCGTCCAACGCGTCCCCGTACTCCTCTTCTACCGCACCGGTACGCATTGACATCTTGAAACCGATGCGTTTTTCAAATTTCGGCTGGTAAGCGTACACGCTGTCGTTGAACGCGAACCAGAAGGTCAGCTCGGTGTTACGCCAGAGCACACTTCCCGACCCAACATCCAGAGCTATGATGCCTTTGTGCTCCGGAACTCCGGGATTGGCAAATTCATGGAGCAACACAACATCGCGGGAGACGGCCTCTATCCCGACCCACCATGGCTCGTCCAGGCGGACATCCTGCCACAGCACGGCGCCGCTTCTCTCATCGAGACAAAAAAAAGATACGGTCTTTTGCTCATGTTGACGGCACTCGCCGACAACATTGCCCGACGTAGAAAACAGAATGCGCCAAATACTGCCCTGCGCGGCGTACGTCCACTCGCGTTCAAGCGTATCATGTCCGAGGAAAGAAAAAATCTTCATAACACGTTGCGTTGCGTGTGCAACATAGCATTTTTTGTAGGGATTTTCAAGGATGAAACGCTGACAAACGAATGATCATCCGTTATTGAGGACGGTAGGTGTAGAAGGTGGTGTCGACGGTCATCGCGCCAAAAATGCCGAGCGCGCCGTCCATCGCCGTAAAGTCCGGTTCGTCGGTACGGATGGAGATCTCGTCCCGGAACCCGTTGACGATGTTATAGTAGTTGTACAAGTTCGGTTCAGCTTGCCAGAGCACAAAGTAAGCGCGCTTTCGCTTGATATTCCAGCCCGAGTATGCAGTCGCAAAGTCCGCGAGCAACGTCAGATACGCCTCGCGTTGAAACGTGATAAATTCGATGCGCTCGAGGTTCCCGCTTGACGTGCTCACTCGTCGCTGGAGGGTCGGGTAGGTCGCTTCAACAATCTCGGACTCGCCGAACCCGCGCACGCGCGAGGGAACTTCCACCCTCTTCAACTCGGTGACCGCGCCCTGCGAGACCTCAAATTCGATGTACATCCGTACCAAGAGGCCGCGCGTTTTAGCGGAGATTCTCGCCTCTAGGCGAACATCTTCGGTGTAACTGCCGGGCGCTTCAACAATATGAACCGTACTCACGGAAACCGACCCCCTATCGGGAACAGAGACTGTGCCGCTCGCAGTTTTCCCTGAAGGAAGCTGAACATCCAGCCTGTAGGTAGCCCCCGGTGTAGGCCTATACGGCGTGAGTATGTACGGAGAAATATCGGATGTATAGCGGCTTTGATCCGCTCGTGTAATTGCAGTGTCTCGATACAACAGTGTACCCTGAGCGCTTACGAGGGATATCGTTGCGCCCCCCACTTGCTTATCGTTCACGTTGGTGAAGGGGTCGAAGCCGTCGGGGTTGTACGTCGTGTACACCCGTACATATTGCGTATCGGTGAGAGTCGAGAGCAAGCCGTACACGACGAGACGCTCTTCGAATGGTCCTTTCGGCTCGAACGGCTCATCGCACGCCGTCAGAAACAAACAACCAACGGCTAAACATATGGAGAGGATGCGTGTCATTTTTTAATTACACAAAAATGTAACTCCTACGGTGTCCGGCAGAGAAACAGCAATGGATTGCTTTGTCATCGCGCCGAAAATTCCCCTGCCGCCGGGAATATTCGAAAAATCCGGCTCGTCTGTCCTGATCGAAAACTCATCACGAAATCCGTTGACGGTGTTCAAATACGCATAGAGCGCGGGGTCAAATTCCGTCAACTCAAATACGACTTGCCGCATGCGCACATCGAAGGGCGAATACGTGTTCCATACTTTTGCGAGCATCGTCGTGTACGCGAGCACATCAAACGTCGTCAAGTCCGGCTGAAGTTGCCGCCGTCGTTGTAGAGTGTGAAACAGGGGCCGAAACTCCTGACAATTCAAGCGATCCCTGACAGCCGTCGGGAGTTCCTCCCGCTTGCGAACAAACACTCCATTCTCTCTGAGGTCGTATTCAAGAAACGCGCGAACCTGAAACCCGAACGTCGCCGGAGAGAGCGCAGAGAATAGTGTAATGAAACCATTCCGAAACGCCGTCGGACTACGGAATGCCGCAATATTACCGATCGTCAGCGCGGCTTCACCGGGCACGGTCAACTCAGCCTCGATGTCATCGCCAGACCCCGTTTGGACGGAGAGCGTGTAGGTTTCCCCTCTCTCGACCGGAAACGGATGCGCGACATAAGCCTGAATGTCGTTCTGGTACCGGCTTCGGTCTGCACGAACAAGTGTCGTTTCCCTAAACGCATAAACTGTTGAACCGTTTGAAATTTGTATCGCCGCGCCGGTCACGGAGTTTTCCGTAGAATACTCTAACGGGTTAAACGCCGGCGGGTCGTACGTTTTATAGAATCGAATGAATTGCGTATCTCTGACCGACGTTAATATCGCAAACACGACATATTCTTCTTGAAACTCTCCCTTGGGTTCAAATGCTTCGTTACACCCTCCAACAACGAACACGACTGCGGTCACGAGAATACAACGTGTAGTACTCATCGCGGTCTCAGTATTCGACATGAAGCGTCGCGGAGGGAAAGAACGGAAGCATATTGATCTGCTGTCCGGTTTTCCTGTCGAAATAAAAAACATTCTGGTGGTCGTACAGATTGATGACGTGAACGCCCGCCGTTCCTTTGATGGGACCCACGGTAAATCGGTACGTCACACTGCCGTCGAGACGGTGATAGGTAGGCAGGCGCGCCTCGTTTTTGGGTCCGAGAATCGAATATGGTTTTCCGGTTTCGCCCGCAAATTCTCCGTCAAAGATATCGTTAAGATTCAAGCGGTCATAGTAGCCGATGGTCTGCGTGAAGGGGAAGCCGCTCCCCAATTCCCAGCGGAACGAGACCTCCAAGCCGTCAGCGACATGGAACACGGAGAGCAAATTGAGCGTGTGGCGGCGGTCGTAACGCGGCGAGTAGGTAAAATTATTGGTGGTGATTGTCGTCCAGCCGATCGTGTAGGAGGCGTAGAGGTCCATGAACGGGATACCATACCGGATCAGGGACTCGACGCCGTATGCCCTGCCCGTTCCATTCACGTAATCGGGGTCAACGGCGTCAATCTTATCGCGATTGTAAGTGACGAGCGAGCCGTATTTTTTATAGTACGTTTGAAAGCTGGTGGAAAGTTCGCGCAGGACGTTGCCTTCGAGGCCGATTACGTAATGGTCTGCTTGTTCGGACTCGAGATTATCCGGCACTTGTATCCACGCGTCGAAAATGGAAATGACGTCGTCCTCATTGTTCACTGTGATGATGTTCTGGTTGAATCTGCCGTAAGAGAGTTTCCCTTTCCACTCGGGCCACAGGACAAAGCTCATATTGATGCGCGGCTGGATCAACTCAAACGAACCGGCGCGTTGAAACAGCGAGCCGATATCCGCATGGAGACCGCCGTCAATTTGGAACTTGTCGAATTTCGCCTGGTAGCGCATCCACGCCCATGTTTCGACGTACGAACTCGATAGGGTACGCCTCACGCCGAAATTGTTGACCAAACTGTATTCCAGACGCGGGAAGCTAAACTCAAACCCGAAAAAAAATAAATCGTGTGAATCCGTGTAGAGCGTCGCATTCGTTTTCACGCCAACTTCGGTAATGCGCGTGCTTGCCGGCGTAATGGTTTTCGAATCTTTCGGGTTCCGTTCCGCATAAAACGAATTTTCAAACCCGACCGCGTTGATATATAACCTGTCCTGAAGCAAACCGGACGCGGTAAATCCTACGGCGTGGTTCCGCCAGTGGTAATCCGCTTCATCCGCATTCGGGGAGCGCAAATCGTCTCCGCTGAAGAACCCCTGAAACCCGTAGCTCGCGTTATTATCTCCCTCCCGTGAAATTTTCAACAATGCGTCGTAAAACGAGAGCGGGACATTTTTCTTCAGAAAGCGGTCGAATGTTCCGCTAAAGAGCGATT
>DASWKY010000101.1:0-3625 GCA_036396395.1 Bacteroidota bacterium
CCCTTGGTAAGGGGGACAAAGTACAGTCCGGGCGCTTTTTCCCCTCCTTAGCAAGGAGGGGTGTCCGCCAACGGCGGACGGGGTGGTTGCTTTCATCTTCTGACTGAAACACAATATTATTTATTGGAACCGGCACTATTACTGTGTGCAGGGTGCAGTTCTTTCCACTCTTCGCAGGCTGTCCCGCCAAAGAACTGCGGGACGCAAAAAGCGCAAAGCCTGCGGCTACCGTGTAATTCGGTTTTTTTTCCGCAACCATCGAAAGGATGCTAGATGGCCGCCGCTAAAAAAAATCTCGTCTCGCTTCTCACGAAACTCGGCGTCGGACTCGGCGTCGGCTTGCTTGTTGCCCTGCTCACGCAGGGGTGGCTGTTTGAACTGCCGCTCCTGAGCGACGTCGAACAACTGACGACCGATTACCGCTTCCAGACGCGCTATAACAACGCCGCACAAGGCAACCCCGACCAGTATAAAACCGGTTTCCGGGATAAATCCAGGGTCATCATCGTCGGTATCGACCAGTCCGACGTGGAAGCGATGCCCGACAAATTCCCCTTCCCGCGAAATTATTACGCTCATATAATTGAAAACCTGAACCGCGCGGGCGCACGCGTAATCGCATTCGACCTTACCTTTACCTCCGTCAACCCTGGGGATTCCGTGCTCCGCGAAGCCCTGCTCAAATACGACAACGTCATTTTAGGCGTGAACAAACCGGAAGAAGGCACGGGCGGGTTATACTCTACGCGGTCGTTGGATGAAAACTACGGTAACGTGTTCTTTAGCGACAACCGCCATCAGGTCGGCATTGTCAACGTGCTCAAAGACCGCGATGATGTCGTGCGTTCGTACACCCCCATGTATCTCGTCGGAGAAGACCTGACGCCGACATTCGCGATGGCGACGCTCGGCCGCTATTACGGCTTGCGCCCGCTTGAAACGGCTCAGCTACAAGGCAGTTCGTTCGTCGTGAAAGACCGGATGATCCCGCGTTACACCCCGACGTCATTCCTGTTGAACTATTACGGTCCGGTGGAAACGTTCCACTACGTCCCGTTCCAGCAGGTGATTGACGATTCAAGTTTCCAGACGAACGACGAAATCGAAATTGAAGAATCCATAGACATGTTCGACGAAGGCACGATGAGCCTCTTCAAAGACAAGATCGTGCTCATCGGTTCGAAGATGCCGGAGGAACGCGACTATCACGCGACGCCGATGGTGAACCCGGACGGGCAGAATATCATGCACGGAGTCGAAATCCACGCCACCGCAGTTCAAAACGTGATTGATGGGTACCACATTACCCGCGCGGATACCGAAGTGGAGCTTGGTTTGATTTTCTTGCTGAGCTTGCTCACGTTCTCCGGTTTGCTCCAATTGAAACAACTGAAAATAAAATTCATCTGGCTCGTCGAGTTGGTCGCTGTCGTTCTTGCGTTAGCGCTCGTCTTCGGAATTTTCCAGTTCGCCGTACTTGCGTTCTCCAACGGCAACTCGTATATCAACATCGTCAACCCGTCGCTCGCCGTGGTGTTCTCGTACGTCGGCACAATTGTGTACCAGTATCTCTCCGAGCGGCAACAAAAGGCGTTGATCAAGGGCGTGTTCAGCCACTACATCAGCCCGGCGGTCGTGAACGAACTCATCGCCAACCCTGAAAAAGCGAAGCTCGGCGGCGACAAGCGCGAACTCACCGCATTTTTCTCCGACATCGCAGGCTTTACGTCGATCTCTGAATCCATGTCACCCGAAGCGCTCGTCGACCTGTTGAATGAATATCTCGACGACATGACCGGCATCATTCTCAAGCACAAAGGGACTTTAGATAAGTACGAGGGCGACGCAATTATTGCGTTTTGGGGCGCGCCTATCCCGCAAAAAGACCACGCTCTGCGTGCGTGCCTTGCATCGCTGGACATGCAGAAGCGGCTTGAAATGATGCGCCCGGAGTGGAAAAAACGCGGGAAGCCGGAGATTGCCGTGCGGTGCGGCGTTAACACCGGCTGGATGATTGTCGGCAATATGGGTGGCAAAGACCGGTTCGACTACACGATCATCGGCGACAGCGTAAATCTCGCCTCGCGCCTCGAAGGCGCCAACAAGCAGTACGACTCGAAGATCATGATCAGCGAGTTCACCCATAAGCACGTTGCTGACAAAGTAATTGTGCGAGAACTGGATTTGATTCAGGTGAAGGGAAAGACCGAACCGATTAAGGTATTCGAACTGCTCGGCGCTGCCGACATGCAGAGGACCGCAGAACAAAAAGAAGCAGGCGAAATGTACCAGGAGGGCTTAAAGCTCTACCGCCAACGCAAATGGGACGAAGCCATCGCCTATATGAACCAGACGTACCAGCTTGACCCGACCTGTTATGTTTCACAGGTGTACGCTCAACGGGCTTCGCTTTACCAGCTCAACCCGCCGCCGGACGAGTGGAACGGCGTATTCGTGATGACGTCAAAGTAACACCTAACCCTCTATTACGTAGAAGTCCGACTTTTCGCCCGCACGCGCCTGGCTAAAAGTCGGACTTCTTTTTTTTATTGGGGAGGATACGCTACTCCGCTCCCTCGCGCCGGTACTGCTCGCTCTGCAACACGAACCGCAACGAGATGCGGTGTGTGTTGCCCAAATCGTTTGACGCGCCGAACTGCGCGTACGAGTAATCTACGTCGAGCTTGTTGAGACGTATGCCCGCGCCGAACGTGACCTGCTTAATATCGCTGTAACCCGCCCGCAGTGCGACAATTTTCTTGTACTCGAATTCTAACCCGAAATGCGGGTCGAAACTTACCGGACCCAAATTCGCCGCCGTCGCAAATTGGCGGTTCTCGAAACGCACGTCGATATCGATTGCCGGGGCGAACCTGCCCTCGAACAGTTCGAAGAAATACGCACTGCCAATTTTGAGCGTGGGCGTGATCAACTCGTTGCGTCCCGTGCTCCACGAAACGAACGTCGTCGTAATATCCTGTGCGTTGACGCCGAGGAAAAAATCCGTGAACGGAGAATAGAGAATGCCGACGTCGAACCCGATGCCCGTTGCCGAGTGGTCGGCAATGTCGCGGCGGATGATTTTTACGTTCGCACCGTAGAGTAATTCCGGCGATGCTTGCTTGGCGTAACTCAGGTAAATCGCCCAGTCGGCTGAATTAAAATACGTGACCTTATCGTAGTCGGGAATATTGTTGTCGTCGAAGAGCCGGTTGCCGTTCGCGTCCAGCCACGCGTTGCGCGTGTCCGGGATGCCGTCCACGCCGAGCCGGAGCAGGCTGACGCCCACGCTCGCATCCGTGCCGTACGGCAGCGCGACAGAAGCATAATCATAGTTAATGAGATTACCGAAACGCTCGTCGTGCATGAGGATGCCTTCGGGGTAATTCAGCCGCGCGAGCGCGGCAGGATTCCAATAGCCCGCCGTCGCATCGCTCACCAGCGCTGCATGCGCCCCGCCCAACCCCAACGCGCGCCCGCCCACGCCGATCGCCATAAACTCCCCGGCATACTTGCCGATGGACTGTGCGCTCACAGGTATTGCGGCTATGCAAACAAGCATCAGTAAAAAAATATGTCTTTTTACTCTCGCGTTGTTGCTCGTGATAAACAACCTCCCCCGGCC
>DASWKY010000102.1:0-2716 GCA_036396395.1 Bacteroidota bacterium
ATAACTGTATGTGTCTCAGAAGAGAGATCCCTCGTCGCCTGTCCCTTTGGAGTTTCTCCGTCTGCTAACAGGCTCCTCGGGATGACAACGTAATTGTACTGTTCAGGTTCTCAATACTATTAAAGAGGAGTCACGTGATGAGCAAACTTCGTACTGTCTGTTTCTCAGCGCTGGTCTTTGTGCTTTTTGCGGCGGTTTCCGTTGCGCAAGAGGTGAAGTACATCGAGTACGACACCGATTATACCAATCCCGCGGTGTTCAAAGCGCGGCGCGAAAAAGTGATGACGGAAATCGGCGCCGAGGCTGTAGCCGTGTTTTATTCATCCCCCGTCCGCAACCGGAACAACGACGTGGAGTTTCAGTACCGCCAGGATGATAATTTATTCTACCTGACCGGCTTTACGGAGCCGAACGCGATCCTCGTCCTCGCGCCGAAAGGCGTTTCCGTAAAGAGCATGGACGACACGAGCAAGACGGTTATGGTGAAAGAAATTCTGTTCGTCCAATCCAAAAACCCATTACGCGAAACGTGGGAGGGCCGCCGGTACGGTCCCGTTGGAGCGGTGAAACTTCGCGGCGTCGAGTATGCGATGGACAACGATAAGTTTGAGCCGATGCTCGGGACGTTTTTCTCTTTTGCAAACCGCCCGCGCCTGCTGTATGTGCCGACCTTCCGCGAAGATTTGAGCGGCGAAATTGCCGAGTTGCTCCAACCCTTAAAAGCGCCCATGCGTCGTATGAGCGTTGCGGACGCCTTGCGCGACCCGACGCCTATTGTGCGCAAGATGCGGATTATTAAATCGCCGGACGAAATCGAGTTGCTGAAAAAAGCGACAGAGATCAGCGCGCAGGCGCACAACGAAGCGATGATGTCCGTTGAGCCGGGCATGAAAGAGTATGAGATCGACGCGGTCTACCAGTACGTCTTCCGCAAGAACGGAGCGGAGTACGCCGGCTACCCGTGCATCGTCGGCGCGGCGGAGAACAGCGTCATCCTGCACTACAACACGAACCGCCGCCCGCTCAAGGACGGCGATGTGATTCTTGCCGATTGCGCGGCGGAGTATCACGGCTACTCGAGCGACGTCACGCGCACGTACCCCGTCAACGGGACGTTCACGAAAGCTCAACGCGAAATTTATCAGATTGTGCTCGATGCGCAGAACGCCGCCATCGCGACCATCAAGCCCGGCTCGCAATGGAGCGAGGCATCTGCCGCGGCAGACCAAGTGATTACCGAGGGTTTGTATAAACTCGGCATCATCAAAGAGAAGACCCGCGCGGAGATGCGCAGGTTCTACATGCACGGGTTGGGTCATTCGGTTGGATTAAACGTCCACGACGTCGGCCAGCCGACGATGGAAGCGGGAATGCTGTACACGGTTGAGCCGGGGATTTATATTTCCGAGGAGTCCGGCGCGCCAGCGCAGTACCGCAACATCGGCGTGCGTATCGAAGACGTTATCCTCGTCACGCCGACCGGCAACGTGAACCTCTCCGCAGGTTCACCGCGAGAGATTTCTGAAATTGAAGCGCTCATGAAGAAGAAGGGCGTCGGCAGTCAAACAATGCCGTGAGAGTTTGTTGCCGAGGTGAAGTGATAAATAAAAAAATCCCTCTCGAGTGTTCGAGAGGGATTTTTTATTTGAGTGTACAAGAGTTACTGATTCTCTTCAGCTAAGGTTCGCTGTGTACGCCGGATCGCTTTCGCTTTCTTCATTCTTTTTTTCACGGAAGGCTTGGTAAAGAACGTCCGTTTTTTGAATTCTTTCAGGATGCCCGACCGCTCGTACTTCTTTTTAAACCGTCGGATAGCACGGTCAATCGGTTCGTTATCGCCAATAATAATGCCGACCAAACAATTCACCTCCCTTGCGTGTTGCGGGTGTTGTACTGCTTGTTACAGTGTTTCGGAAACGGGTTCCGGGGCAATGTTGACCACCAGGCGCCGTTCGCCGAGTTTTTCAAAAGCTACCGTGATAGCTTGAATGCCGTTCGACATTCGCTGTTTCGCCATCACTTTGCCGTAATCGTCCCACTCCGTATGGTAAATCGTCTGCCCGACGGAGTACATTTTTTCTTTAGCGTATTGTTCGAAACTGTCGCGGTCGACCTTGACACTGCTTCCGTTCTTCTGGCGCTGGAGTTCGTCCTTCGCCAGCAACGCGCTGTGCTTGCACCGAGTACAGCGATACCATACCTTCTGGGAGTCGCCGCCTTGCGCGTCCATCTGCATTTCGCCGACCAGCTCCATTTTTGTTGGTTTATGGCAGTACGCACAATCATGCATTAAAAATTTTGATTTTGCCATAGATCATACCCCTTTATAATAGTAAGGTCCGTGGGGATCAACAACAAGGTACAGCAACGGATCTGATGGTGAGATGCGAGAGTAGAACGAGGCTTGCTCTCTTGATTCACTCTCTAAAATTACGCAAAATGACGGCGGATGTCAAGCGGTTTTCTGGGCGACTATTCCTGCCGTTTTATTGATTTACGCTCATTTCTTGATTAACTTTACGTTTGAGAGTTCGAGGTATCTGGGCCCTTAGCTCAGTTGGTTAGAGCAGCGGACTCATAATCCGTAGGTCGCAGGTTCAAGTCCTGCAGGGCCCACGAGGAAACTCCGCCAGCGGCGGTTTTTCTTTTTCTACACTGTTCCCGTCGATGAATTCTTCAACGAGCCTCAGACGTTTTCCCCTCGACATACCGGTCA
>DASWKY010000103.1:0-5486 GCA_036396395.1 Bacteroidota bacterium
GTTATTTCGTTGGGAGTCTGCCTGCAATCGTATCAGCAAGAGGATTTTGGCTCAAGGAAATTGATTCCGCTTTCGGAGAATGAAATGATTGTGTTCGAGGGCGTCGTAGCGGAAGAGCCGTCTGTGCGGACAAACAGAACACAGTTTGTACTCGAGGTGACGAAGGTCGGGCGCGCGGGCATTCTACAACATCTAAACCGTCGGATTATTCTGTATGGCAAATCCGATCTACTTGAGCATGTAGCAAAACAAGTAGAAGTCGGTTCGGTGGTCTACGGAAAGGGAGTCGTGGATGATTATCCGAGACAACGCAATCCGGGTGAATTCGACTACGGCAGGTACCTTGAACTGAACGGTATCCATGGCATTATCGTTGTTAAGGACACCGTCGCATTGTATGTATCCCAATCGACCACGCGGCAATGGTGGACATTTACAAAAAATCTCCGCTCTCAGCTGTTACAATCAATTGACCGAATGCACAGCGAACGCAGTGCAAGCTTTTTGCGCGGGCTGTTGCTCGCAGACCGGAGTAAAATTCCCGCCGACGTGAAGCAGTCGTTCGTCGAGACCGGCACGATCCATGTGCTCGCCGTTTCCGGATTGCACGTCGGGGTGGTTGCGCTCATGTTTTACGGGTTTTTCGGATTGCTCAGGTTACCAAGAAAGATGAGCGTTGCGGCGACCATCGCGGGACTTGTGTTTTATATGTTTCTTGTCGGCGCGCCGCCTTCGGTGGTGCGCGCGACGATTATGGCTATTGTATTGTTAATAGGACCTATGATCGAACGGAAGATAGACGTCTATCAATCCCTCAGTGTGGCGGCACTGATTCTCTTACTGTGGGATAGCAACAATCTTTTCAATGTCGGATTTCAATTGTCGTTTGCCGCGGTACTTTCGATTGTCTATTTCTATCCGATGTTTTCGAGGCTCATAGAGCGGCTTACTGAACACACGGGACGTATGAGATTCATCAAACCGGTATTACAGCTGTTTGCCGTTTCTCTTGCGGCTCAAATCGGCACATTGCCGTTCACCGCATATTATTTTGACCGGGTATCCATCGTTTCGTTGGCCGCCAATGTGTTTGTGGTTCCCGCTGTCGGGCTTAACGTCATGTTAGGATTTTCGACGTTAGGACTATCGGCAGTTTCGACATCGCTCGCCGAGAATTACGCGGTGTTGAATGATGTGCTTGTTTCTTGGCTTCTCGAAGCCGTGAAATACACGGCTGAAGTTCCATACGCTTCCGTGCATACGGCGCAGTTCGAAGCGTCGTTTTCGTTGTTCTATTATGCGGGTGTGTTGGGACTCGTGAACCTGCAAAACCGCAAAGCGGTAAAAACGTTGTTGATCCTTACACTCCTTCTCGTCAATGTTGTTGTGTATGCGAGGGTGTTTCGCACTGAAGATGCGAAACTGAAAGTCACATTTATCGACGTGTGGCAGGGAGATGCGATACTGTTGGAATTACCCTCCGGCGAAAAGGTATTGCTCGATGCGGGAGGCAGGACGGATACGTTTGATTCTGGAGAGCGCACTGTCGCGCCATTCTTGAGATACAAGGGCATCAACAGGCTTGATGCTGTCATCATGTCGCACCCGCACAGCGACCATATCGGCGGAGTTCCCTATCTGCTTGACCATGTCGCCGTGAACAAGATTATCGAGCCGACGGTACCGGGGGAAAGCGCTACGTATCGGGAGATTCACAGCAAAGCGGCGGAATATTCGATACCCGTTCTGACATATGATGCGGGCGAAATAATTGACCTTGGCGATGCAGTTCGGCTGTACGTTCTGCACCCGTACTATCAAACGGACAGCACGGAAAGCTTAAACAATGTATCGTTAGTGTTGAAGCTTGAATACTGCTCAAGTTCGTTGCTGTTTGCCGGGGATGCGGAAAAGAGCGTAGAAGAAAAACTTCTCGCACGGTACGGCTCGTTTGTACGGAGTGACGTCTTGAAGGTAGGGCATCATGGCAGTAGGACAAGCACGGGCCAAAATTTTGCCGGTCTCGTGCAACCCGGCATTGCTGTCATTTCATCCGGGAAAAATAACAAATTCGGACATCCTGCTCCCGAAGTGCTGAGCATCTTGAGGAAGCAGGGGGTGGAAGTTCACAGGACGGACAAAGAAGGAGCGATTGTGATGGAGAGTGACGGACAGCAATTCCGTGTTGTTGACTGGAGGGAGGAGTAAACAATAGAGACTACAGAAAAATACTCAGAATAATGTCATCCCGAGTTCGCCACGGCGAACGAGGGATCTCACCCTTGAATTTGACCGAAAAAAAACGAGATTCCTCGTCGCTTAGCTCCTCGGAATGACATCTTAATTCTAGTTTTCGGATGTCTCAATATCAAATACTTGTCTCCGCCCAATATATTATATCCCCGCTAACACTTCTTTCCCAATGCTTACTACGGAATCCACAAGCGCTTTGAAATCATCATTCCTGCTTCTGTGATTTGTTATGGCGACGCGAAACGCGTACTTACCGTGTATCAGTGTCGATGAGGGAATGGCAATTCCGCGCTCTTGAATCCTCATCAGTATTTCTTCGTTGACCTTGTTAAGTTGTTCATCCGATTTTCCTTCTGCTCTAAATCTGAAGCACACGATATTGAGCGGGTGCGGTGCAAGTATTTCCAGGTTGGCTGAGTCCTTAACGAGCGCGGCGAGATATTGCGCTTGGTCGATGTTCTGCTGAATCAGTCTCCGATACTTTGCCACGCCGTGTTCTTTGATGCTCATCCAAACTTTCAACGCACGGAATCCACGTGAAAGCTGAAGTCCGCGTTCATGCCATAGGGTGTCTCCTGCGGCATACCCTCGTGTTTGAGGCTGAAGATACGTTGCTCGAACGGCGAACGCTTTCTGGTGCTCGTCCGCACGGCGAATCAGTGTACAACCGACTTCATACGGCATGTACATCCATTTATGCAAATCGAAAGCAAGCGAATCGGCGCGTTCCATCCCTTTGACGAATGTGTTGGCGGAAGTGGAGAGAGCCGCCAACGCACCGAACGCGCCATCGACATGAAACCATAAGCGTTCTTTCTCGCAGATGTCCGCAATGTCGTCGAGCGCGTCGAACGCGCCGGTATTGACCGTCCCGGCATTTCCAATAATACAAAACGGCTGTAAGCCTTCCGCTTTATCTTTGGCGATTGTATCACGCAGGGCAGTGAGGTTCACGGAAAAATCTTCATTGACCGGTATCAAGCGCAATGAACCGGTGCCAAGTCCAAAGAGCCTGACCGCTTTTGCCACCGAGCTGTGCGTTTCAGCCGAAGCGTATACGGTGAATCGTTTTGTTGACCCCAAGAGTCCATCGCGGGAGAAATCCACGCCGGCTTTCGACTGCAGGGCAACCGCCAACCCGACCAGATTTGCCATGGAGCCGCCGCTCACAAGTATCCCACTCGCTTCTTGTGGATAACCTAACATTTCTTTACACCACTTCACGACCTGGTTTTCCACATCGCCCGCCACGACCTTAAACCCGGACGCGTTGACGTTTAACGTTGCGGCTAACATCTCGCTCAGCATCCCGAATGGCGTCCCGCTCCCGATCACCCATCCCCAGAAACGAGGATGAATTGTTCCCATCGGGTACGGAAGTACGAATTTCTTAAATTGTTCATACGTTTCGGCCGGACCTAATCCGTTTTCCGGCGCTGGTTCAGCGAACGATGGTTTAACGCCATCGGGAACACTTTGCCATATCGGTCGTTGGCGGACGCTCATCAGGTAATCAAGCATATCGTCAACCATCTGGTGCCCGACTGTTCGCATCTCATCCCAATTCTGCGGGTCTAAGGTTTCTTCCGTTGGAGTGTTGTTCGTTGTAGTGCCCGATGTTGTGTCTCTCATGTGCCGTTCCTCTGAACTCGAATTGAAGTAAGTAGAGCGGTTTCTCTTGTGTTGGTTTTATACATAAGAAAAAATTGCATCAATTACACTTTTATTCTGTATATTTACATTGTTCGATAAAAAAATGAAGAACACACAAGAAGAAAAATCCCGTCGGGAACAAGAACAGGTCGCTCCCACGCTCAAGAGAATAAAAGAGCGTCAGGAAAAATTCGAGACCGATTCGCATATTGAAATCGAGCGGCTGTATATTCCTCGCGATGGAGAATACACAGAAACAATCGGTTTCCCCGGCGACTATCCCTACACACGCGGTATCTACCCGACCATGTACCGCAGTCGGTTGTGGACGATGCGGCAGTATGCGGGATTCGGCACGGCGGAGGAATCCAACAAGCGCTACCGATTTCTTACTTCGCAAGGGACGACCGGGCTTTCGGTCGCGTTCGACCTGCCCACGCAAATGGGATACGATTCCGACCACCCGATGGCGGAAGGCGAAGTGGGGAAGGTTGGCGTCGCGATTGATTCATTGGCGGATATGGAATTGCTGTTTGAGGGCATTCAGCTTGATAAAGTTACGACATCCATGACGATTAATGCCACCGCGGCGATTTTGTTGTGCTTGTATGTCGCAGTGGCAAAGAAACAGGGAGCGAATCTTAAGAATATCTCCGGCACGGTGCAGAACGATATTCTAAAAGAATACATTGCGCGCGGCACGCACATTTATCCGCCCGGACCATCCATGCGGTTAGTGACGGATACGTTCCAGTGGTGCAGTCAGAATTTACCAAAATGGAATACGATTTCCATCAGCGGGTATCACATCCGCGAGGCGGGTTCGACGGCCGTGCAGGAGGCGGCGTTTACGCTCTCGAATGCTATCGCCTATGTGCAGGCGGCGATTGACGCCGGGCTTGACGTGGATACCTTCGGCGGACAGCTCTCGTTTTTTTTCAATGCGCACAATAATTTTTTTGAAGAAATAGCGAAGTTCCGCGTTGCGCGCCGTATTTGGGCGAAGATTATGAAAGACCGCTTCGGCGCGAAGAATCCCGACACGATGAAGCTCCGCTTCCACGCGCAGACGGGCGGCTCGACGCTCACCGCCCAGCAGATTGATAACAATGTCGTGCGAGTGACACTGCAGGCGCTTGCCGCAGTCTTAGGCGGCGCGCAGTCGCTTCACACCAACTCCCGCGATGAAGCGCTCGCACTGCCGACGGAACAGTCGGCGCGGCTCGCGCTTCGCACGCAACAGGTGATTGCGTTCGAATCAGGCGTGACGAATACCATAGACCCGCTCGGCGGCTCGTATTTCGTTGAAGCATTGTGCGACGAGGTCGAAGCGAAAGTGTGGGAATACATCGAGAAAATTGATTCGCTCGGCGGTGCGGTACAAGCCATCGAACAGCAATATTACCAGACGCAGATCGCTCAGAGCGCGTACGAATATCAAATGGCGATAGAAAAGAAGGAAAAGGTCATCGTTGGGGTGAACCAATTTGAGGAAGAAGAAACCGAACAACCGGAGTTACTGCACATTGACGAAAGTCTGCGCGCAAAACAAATGGGCCGTCTAATGGATGTACGTAATC
>DASWKY010000104.1:0-4593 GCA_036396395.1 Bacteroidota bacterium
TCAATGCCGTTATCCACGCCGACTGCTTCGAAGCCGTTCGTGCGTAGGATGGTGAGGATCAATTGTTGCTGAGCGTTGTCGTCTTCAACTACAAGAATTTTTGTCATAGGGGTAACGGTACAAAGGGTATCCGATACTTCAATTAAAATAAATTTTCCTTAAAATAAAAAGTCTATTCTAGTATGAAGACAATACTCGCTATGTTGGGTAAGCATGGAAAGTCGCAAGCAACCTCCTAAATAGTGATGGTATCAAGGTGTTTCTCTTGCTTCTCAGAAAATTTTTCCTGAAGTTGACACTATGCAGACAAACCTTCAACCCTTTTTTCTTATTCCCGGCACGGGCTCGACGTGATGGAGCACGCACTCGACCCGATGCTGGTTGCTCACTATCGAGACCGGCCGACGGGTGCAGAGGCGTGGCTGGTTGTCGATACATTTCTTCACGGCGTGGCAGGCGGCGGCATTCGCATGGCTCCGGACGTCAACGAAACGTTGATGACGAATCTGGCGGCGACAATGTCCGTGAAGCTGTCCGTTCTACAGCCGCCGTGCGGCGGAGCCAAATGCGGCATTCGGTACGATGCGCGGGCTTCCGACAGCAAGCAGGTCCTTCATCGCGTTCTTCGCGCGTTCGCACCCTTCTTACAGAATTGCTGGGTCACCGGCTCCGATCTCGGAACCGACTGGCACGATATTGTCTCCGGGTGCCGCGAGCACGCGGACATCCCGCATCCCCAGTTTGCTCTCATGAAAGCGTACGGCGGCAACAGCCATGACGCCGTCGAAGCGGGCATTGAGCGGCTCAAACAAGGAACATCGTTGATTGTTGATGAATCAATTCGCCTCGGCATGAGCGACGCGGTAACCGGCTGGACTGTCTGCGCTTCGACGATCGAAGCATATGCCCTTCGCCATGATTCGGTGAGAGGTAAACGAGTTGCTATTCAAGGGTTTGGGTCGGTCGGTGGGAGCGCCGCAAAATTCTTGGCGGAAGCCGGCGCGGTCATCGTCGCCGTCTCGGACGAGCTCGGCGCAGTCATTGCACGCAACAATGCCGGACTCGATATTCCCTCCTTGCTCGCGATCCGCACCGAACCCGCGCGAAAAATCATAGACCGCGAGCAACTCCGCGCCCGGCACGATTACCTGCTCAGCGAAAGAAACGACGTTCTCTACCAGCCCGTGGATATATTGATTCCCGCGGCGGGATCCTATATCTCAATTGATATTGAACGAATTCGGGCAACGCTTATTGTGGAAGGCGCAAACGACCCGTTCACGCCGGAACAGGAAATCGCTCTCCATAACAACGGTATTACCGTTATCCCGGATGCCATTGCGAATTCCGGTAGCGCGGGATTGTACGGCCTTCTCGTAGCAGGAGGCATCCCCATCTCCAAAGATGCAATTCTCGATTTTCTTCAGACGCAGGTGCAGGAGATGACTCGACGCGTACTGGAACACCGTTCGACGCCACCGCGCCCCGCGCTCGAGACACTAGCGCGAGCGCGTATCCAAGACAGTATCCGGGAAGGACATTCTCCCCTTCCCAATGGTTTCACGGCTGAGGAATTGCAAAGCCTGCAATCCGACGACTTGCACATCTCTTATCGCGGTGAAACAGCGTACGCGGTATAGAGTAAGAGAACATACAGTAAGACCGAAAGGCGTACCTTGAATAATCCACAAAAAACATTACGCGGTTCCATTGTGCCGCTGGTAACGCCGTTTCGGAACAACAAGCTCGACGAACCAGCGCTTACGTCGTTGATCGAGTGGCAAATCGCAAGCGGCAGTCACGGCATCTCCGTCGCCGGCACGACGGGCGAACCGACTGCGCTCTCGCGTGAAGAGCGTGAGCGCGTTATTCAACACACGGCAGGGGTAGTGAACAAGCGCGTGCCGTTTATCGCTGGGACAGGCTCCAACAATCACGATGAGACGTTGCACTACAGCCTCTTCGCGCAACAAGCCGGAGCGGACGCCGTCCTGCTCATCACACCGTACTACGTGCGACCAAGTCAGGAAGGACTCTACCGCCATTTCAAATCGGTGGCGGACAAGTTAGATATCCCCGTCATTCTCTATAATATCCCCGGCAGGTCGGCTATCAATTTGGAAATAGACACCGTTGCGCGTCTGCGCGACGAGTGCAGGAACGTCATCGGCATCAAGGAAGCGAACCATGATTTTTCGCACATTACTCGTTTGATCGGAAAACTCGGGCGCGACTTCCTCGTGTATTCCGGAATAGAATTGCTCTGCTTTCCAATTCTTGCGATCGGCGGCGCAGGCTTCGTGAGTGCTACCGGAAATATTCTTCCCAAAGAAGTAGCGCGATTGTACGACCTTGTCGCCGCAGACAAATGGAAGGAGGCGCAGGATTTACATTATCACCTGATGCCGCTCAATGACGCCGTGTTTATCGAGATCAATCCAGTGCCTGCCAAGACGGCTCTGGGTATGATGGGCAAAATATCGCCTGAAGTGCGGCTTCCGCTTGCGCCACTTTCGAAAGAAAACGAGGCAAAACTGCGTTCGATTCTGAAACAGTACGGAGTTGTACACGATTGATGGAAATGCGCAAGCGACGGATCCCAAAGTTGATTCCATGAGATTCCTCATCCCTGTTAAGCTGGATTCGGAATGACATCCTTTTTTTTTATAGAACTATCGGTTTCGTATGACTACAAAACTCCACACTAAGTATGTAACTGTCAATGGTATAAACCTCGCCTACTATGACTGGCAAGGCGACGGCGTTCCGCTTGTCTGTATCCACAGTATTACTGGGCATAAAGGGACATTTTCTGCACTCGCAGAGCGGCTTGCGCCTCAGTACCGCGTGCTCTCGCTTGATTTACGCGGGCGTTGTGATAGCGATAAACCCGCCGCGGGCTACGGGTTTGCCTATCATGCGCGGGATATTGTCGCTTTTGCCGATGCGATGGGGTTCGCGAAATTTATACTCGTGGGACATTCCTTCGGCGCGACGGCGAGCGTGTATACCGCCGTATTGCATCCCTCGCGCATCTCAGCGCTCGTACTACTCGATGGCGGCGCAGACCCGAAAGCCGAGACACTGAAAGCAATGTATCCGACCGTCAAGCGTCTGAGTAAAGCATATCCGTCAATGGATGAATACCTCAAAGTCCAGCGCGCCATTACATACCACAAGCCGTGGTCGCAAACGCTTGAACAATACTTGAGCGAGGAAATGGAAACCGGAACAGACGGCACTGTTCGCTCAAAATCTTCTGCGTTTGCTCTCGAGCACGACCTTGATATGCATTTCTGGGACAACGTGTGGTTCCACCTGCCGCATCTCACATGCCCGGTACTTTACCTTCGCCCACAGGAGGGTTTGCTCGGCACAACGGGACATGTGTATAGCGATGCTGAAGCGTCGAAGCTCGCCGAGCACATTCCAAATTGCCGCTACGAAATTGTGCCAGGAGGAAATCATTATACATTTTTGATTCAAGACAATCCGCCAGTACTTCCGTTTATTGAACAATTCTTGAGTGAACAGCACATATGAAACTCGCCCGCTTCTCTGTTATGGGAAAAGTGTACGAGGGTACTGTCCGTAACGACGGACAACTCGAAGCGGGCGGGACGGTGTTTGCTCCCAACGACGTCGTGTGGCTTCCGCCGGTTCTTCCGCAAAAGGCAATCGGACTCGCTCTCAACTATGCCGACCACGCCGCGGAATTAGAAATGAAATCGCCGGAAGACCCCGCGCTGTTCTTCAAGCCGCAGAGTTCGTTCATCGGGCATCGCGCCGCGGTCGTGTACCCGGCAGGCGTCGAGTACATGCATTACGAAGCGGAGCTGGTTGTCGTTATTGGCGAACGGTGCCGCCGCGTGAAAGCTGAACATGCGGAGAAGATCATCAAAGGCTATACGATTGGCAATGACGTGACAGTACGGGACTTCGTGAAAAATTTTTACCGCCCGCCCGTACGCGCGAAGGGGTATGATACATTCGGACCTATTGGTCCGTACATTGTTACGGCGGATGAAATCAAAAACCCAACAAACCTTGCGCTGAGGGCATTCGTCAACGGGGAACTACGCCAGGAAGGAAATACAGCGAACATGATTCGTTCCGTTCCTGAGTTGATTGAGTTCATCTCCATGATCATGACGCTTGAGCCGGGCGATATGATCTGGACGGGAACGCCGAAAGGCATTTCGCACGTGTATGCGGGAGACGTGATGCGGTTGGAAATCGAAGGCATCGGCGCGCTGGAAAATCCCGTCGTCGCTGAAGATTAGTGTTAAACTAGTGCCGTTCCAAAAAAATAATCCTGTATTATACCAATTAGAAAAAAACATCAAATGCAGACCCCATCCCAGTCCGCCGAAGGCGGACTGACCTTCCCCTAAGAGGGGAAGGGATCAACCTCTCCCCCTCTTAGGGGGAGATTGAGAGGGGGTCTCAAACACATGAAAACTTATTTGGAATGGCACTAGTTACATTGCCACGAACTTCAGTTCATGGATAACAACTCACAACGTAACAGGGGTATTAACCACTCAGCATAAAACCAGATTGACCTATGATTCAACATTTCATCAATAACGA
>DASWKY010000105.1:0-2259 GCA_036396395.1 Bacteroidota bacterium
TTTCAACTCGTATATGAGGGTCGAAGCTCACAAGAATAGAGGTTACCAGCCCGTTGAAACCGTTGAACACCGAGAGCACGACAATGAGTGCGGCGACGCCGATTGACACTCCGACTATTGAGATGACCGAAATAACTGTCACAAAGCCGAACTGTTTCTTCGATGCGAGATACCGGAGCGCTATGGTTCGTTCGAATCCCATCAGGCAAACCGCAACGTCAGTATTGGGTCGAGTTTCGACGCGATACGCGACGGCAACAAGGATGACAGAATGCACATCGCTAGCGCAACCGCGCTGACAATAAGGAAATTCCACACGCTCAATTCAATTGGGGCATGAGACATATAATAGATATCGGACGGTAGTGAGAAAAACTGGTAGCGTAATTCAAGCCAACACAGAGCATACGCACACGCGTTACCCAAAAGTGTTCCAACAACGCCAATGGATAAGCCCTGTAAGAGAAAGATACGAGTAATAGTTGATTGTTTTGCGCCGAGCGTTCTCAGCACGCCGATTTCTTTCGTTTTTTCCATCACCATCATCAGCAACGTGCCGATAATATTGACGGTCGCGACAATGATGATCAAACCCAAAATAATCGGCACGGGTTTTTTCTGTAAATCGACCCATGTGAATAAATTCCTGTGCATACTCTGCATGGTGCGTGCGAAATACGGATAGCCCATAAATTCCGGAAGGTTCTTGGCTAACTCCGGCAGGCTGTTGAGGTCGGAGACGAGAACGTCGAATCCGTTTACGGATTGTCCCGTTTGGAATAACCTCTGCGCGCTGGCAATGTTCATGTAAATGTAGCTCTCGTCGAATTCCGCCATGCCCGTCTCATAAATCCCGCGCACCTCAAACTGGATAATGCGCGTGTTGCCGAGCGAGAGCGAATTCCCCTGCAGGGAAAACACAAGCAGTTTCCCACCGACCGGCACTTCTAACTTCTCCGCTAATCGTTTCCCAATGATAACCCCTTGAAGCCCTTCGATACTTTCCTCGAGGTCATACGTTCCTTGAACGAGCCCCTTGCGCGCGGGAGAAACATCGTTCTGCGGGTCGACGCCCTTCACCAGCACGCCTTCATTTTCTGCTGTAGAACGCGCCATTGCTTCTCGGCTGACAAACGGAGCAATATCGCTGATAACGGGAAATTGCGCCTTCATCCTCTGCATGGCCGCATCGGGGTCTTTGAGGAGATGACCCTGGAACGCGACGACCTGCATATGCGACGTGAAGCTAATAAGGCTCTCTGTGATCGTTTTTTCGAATCCATCTAAAATGGAAAGAGTGATGATCAACGCCGCAACGCCGAGCATGACGCCAAGAATGGCAATCGCAGTGATAAAGGAGATGAAGCCGCGTGCGCGGCCCGAGCGGAAATACCGAAGAGCAATAAACAGGGAGAATGGCATTGGCTTTAGGCTGAAGTGCCGATAGACAGGAATGCCTGTCCTATCAAACAACTATTTTTTTTGTCCCCACTCAAGCAAAAATCCTTTGATAAAATCGTCGATATCGCCGTCCATCACGGAATGCACGTCGCTCGTTTCTACTCCTGTGCGGTGGTCTTTCACCATCGTGTACGGCTGGAAAACATAGGAGCGAATCTGACTGCCCCATTCAATTTTCTTCTTCGTGCTTTCGATGGCGCTCAAGCGGGCTTCTTCTTCCTCTTTTCTCTGTTGATAGAGGCGCGACTTGAGCATCTTCATGGCGCGTTCGCGGTTCTGGAATTGAGAACGCTCCTGCTGGCATGCCACGACGATTCCCGTCGGCATATGGGTAATGCGGACGGCTGTCTCCACTTTATTGACATTCTGCCCGCCCTTGCCGCCGGCGCGAAAGGTATCGATTTTCAAATCTACGGTGTTGATTTCTATTTCGACGTCGTCTTCAAGTTCCGGGTACACGAAAACGGACGCAAACGATGTATGCCGACGGGCGTTCGAGTCGAACGGAGAAATCCGCACTAGGCGATGAACGCCGTTTTCCGCCTTGAGAAAACCGTACGCGTGCTTGCCGGTCACTTCAATCGTGGCGCTTTTGATACCCGCACCGTCTCCTTCGAGCATATCAACCAGGCTTACTTTATACCCGTGCCGCTCAGACCACCGCGTGTACATCCGGAACAGCATCTGCGCCCAGTCCTGCGACTCCGTGCCACCCGCTCCGGAATGCACCGTCAGTATCGCGTTCTTCTCATCGTCCTCCCCGCCGAGCATATTCTTAAATTCAAGGTTGCCGATTTC
>DASWKY010000106.1:0-3194 GCA_036396395.1 Bacteroidota bacterium
GTTCTTTCATTTCCGCCTCTACTGATTTCTCGTCCCACGTTGGGTGTAGTGATCTGATACCAGCCCGGACCAACTCGCGTCCCATCTCGTGGAGTTCAAACACAATACGCAAGCGTTCTTCAGCGCTCAGGCGTTGAATCACTTCGCGGTATTGCTGTTCGGGGTCGAGAGGGCGCATCGTTTTACAAGTTTGTTAAGCGGTGGATTTTTTCAATTCGCCGTTCGTGCCGCCCGCCTTCGTACTGCGTAGCAAGGAACGTCTTGATAATATCGACTGCCGATTCCCACCCGGTAATGCGCTCACCGATGGTGAGGATGTTCGCATTGTTATGCTGGCGAGATAACCGCGCGGCAGTTACAGATTCGCACACAGCGGCGCGCACACCTTTATGCTTGTTGGCGACAATGGACATCCCGATACCGGTTCCGCAGACGAGAATCCCGCGGTCGCACTCGCCGCTCGAAACCGAAGCCGACGCGTGGTGCGCCCAATCCGGATAATCGGTAGAATCCTTCGACCCCGTCCCGAAATCCTTATAGGGGTGTTTCAACTCGTCAAGGAGCGTTTTGATACGCTCCTTGTAGTCATATCCTGCGTGGTCGCTGGCGAGAGCAATCATTTTGAGTCATCTAAGCGTCGGAACGGTGACCGCCTCTTTGATCCAATTGTAGCATGAGCCTTCAATTGCCATTTTGTTGTCTTGAATACGATTCTTGTTAAAAAAATAGTCTTCCCGTGATGGAACAAGAGTGCTTAACGCATTGCTCAATTGGTTGGCTTCGTTGGCAATGCCCGGCTCGACCGATTTGGCTCGTGTGTACGCTTCTTGTGCAAGTCTGTAGACGAGTTTATCGTTAATGTCGAGTTTCGACCAGTCGCCGGCTTTGGAATTCATCACGCAGTCTTCCACCGACGACTTGTATATTTCGCCCAGCTCGATATACGGCCTGCCCCAGCCTTTGTCGCTGGTAGCCGCGCGTTGCGTATAGCTTCGCGCCTGGTCGTAGTTTTTCATTTCACGATAGCAGACGCTGATGTTCAGGAAATTTTCCTTCAGCGAAGCGTTCAGTTTCAGCGCGCGGTCGTAGGAGTCAATCGCCTCCTTAAACTTACGCTGGCGTTGCAGGGCTTTGGCGAGTTCATTCCAGTAGGTTGCGTTATCGGCGGCTTTTTGGGTCAGTGTACGCAAGTGCCGCTCCGCCCCGGCAAATTGTTCCGCCGTCATGTTCGCGCGTGCGGCGCCCCAGATGTACTCGATGTTTTCCGCGTCGGACGCGAGCAGTTTTTCATAGACCGCAATCAATTCCTTCGGGTCGCTCACCAGCGTACGCATACGGTCTGCCGCCACTTGATTGGAATTATCGGCATCAATATACTTCTGGTAGAGATTCAGCGCTTTTTCCTTGAATGCCGGGTTGCTCTCGGCATGTTTCTTATACAAGAGCCCCAAACGGTCGCCGTAGGCGAAATCCGTTCCCTTAAAGTCTAATTCCAACGTTTTTTCATACGCCGCGATGGCGTCCATATCTCGTGTGCCTTCGTAATAATTCTCAAGCGCGTACGCTTTTTGGAGCCAGTGCGAAACTGCCCGGTCCGGGGCGTGCTGGATGCCGAGGTCGTGCACCATCAGCAGGGTGTCCACATACGCCTTTTTCTCCCCGGGCGTCGCCGCCTTTTCGTAGTATGCGAAGTAGCACTCCGCCAATTTTTGGTAGAGTGTCTTAAACCTCGCCGGGTCGAGTTTGTAGACCGTCCAGCCGTACGGCACCGCGCTCGCATGGTCGCCGTTGCGTTGATATTCTGAGAACAGGCTCCAGTTCTTCGCAAGTTCAACCGGAATTTGCGCCACGGAAGACATGGTACTCCCGACTATCAGTAGGACAAGTGCGGTCAGGATACGAACAAGTGATTTCATGTCTGCAGCAGTCTCCTTACGAAGTGATTATTCTTCCTCATATCTCAGAAACCATGTATCGCCGGCGCTCAGTGAAACCGAAAGACGGACGATGGTGTCTTTCTGCAAGTTGTTGTTTGTCGTTCCGCGAAAACCGACATGCAAGCCGAGGTTGATGCGACTGCCGAAACCGATCGGCAAGCCCAGCCCTGCGCTCATCAGCAATTCGTCAATCGGTTCATTCCCAATTTTAATATAAGATGCATGATACGCAATTCCTGCACGATATGCGATACCACTGCTGAAGGAATTCGCGTCCCGCGCCGGCTGTGCCTCAAACCCTATGCCAAGACGGGTGCTCCTTCTAATGTTAACAGATTGTTGGGTTGAAAAGTTTTCGGGTTTCCAATCCTGCACCTGCACATCGCCGGAAATGGTGTAACGCTCTGAAAACAGGTAAGATACGCCGACGCCAAAGCTCAGGGGGAGGGTGAAGGACCCGGACCCGATTCTTAGTGTATCTTCTATTTGGCCGACGACATGGAACGACTCTTCCCGCACGTCCATGGTCGTTGCGGTCGTCAACACCGCGCCGAGGGACAGATGCTCGAGAGACGGAGAGTCGAACAATTCGGCGAAGCCGTGATAGATGCCGCCGAAGGTGAAGTTGACGCCCGAGTGATACGAGAACCGGCGAAGCTCGCTGTCTGTAAAGGTCGGGTCTGTAAAATCAATGTTGTTAAGTTGGTGTATCCCGCCGAAGAGGTAATTGAATTTGAAGCCGAAGATCATCCCTTGCCAGGGCGAATACGAGCCGCCGACGCCGTAGTTTGTCAGCCCGCCGTTTCCGTACAATTTCTGGTTCGAGGTCGCCCCTACTTGCGTGTCCACGCTCTCGGTGGAATAATGCACCGAACTGTACGGGCTGAACTCGAAGAGGAGCGATGCGCCGTCGTCTTTGGAAAGAGGGAACGCAAACGCGATACCCTGAAACTCGCCCCGCGCGTACGTGCCTGTTCCGCGATTGTCCTCGGACGAGAAATTCATATACTCGAACCCGGCGGTAATGCGCGTTTCGGTCAACCCGGCGAGTCCGGCGGGGTTCAACAAATTGATGAACCCGTCTCCGTGAAGCGAGAGTCCCGTGTTCGCCATCGCGTAGAGGCGACTGCCGCCGTAGAGCGACCTATCGCCGATGCCGAAACGCGAGTACACAGGCCCGTTCGCAAACAAGGTCGAAGTCCCGAAGACGGCGAAAGCGACAAGAAGAAATATAAGACTTCTGTAAAATAGAATAAA
>DASWKY010000107.1:0-2290 GCA_036396395.1 Bacteroidota bacterium
TTCGCTCGCCGCGGGGTCGAGCGCGATATACACCTGCTCGCCCGCTTTGTAATTGGCTTTTTCAATCGCCTCTAAAATAACTTCGATAGCTTCCTCGTTGGATTTCAGGCTCGGGGCAAAGCCGCCCTCATCGCCGACGGCGGTGTTATAGCCTTTTTTGCTCAGCACGGACTTCAACGAGTGAAAAATCTCCGTGCCCATTCTCAGCGCCTCGGCAAACGACGGCGCGTCGATGGGCATGATCATAAACTCCTGCGGGTCAACATTGTTATCAGCGTGTTTGCCGCCGTTGAGGATGTTCATCATCGGCACGGGCAGGATGCGCGCGTTCGTCCCGCCGATATGGCGGTACAGCGGCACGCCCAACGACTGCGCCGCAGCCTTTGCAACGGCGAGCGACACGCCGAGAATCGCATTCGCGCCGAACTTGCTTTTCGTCGGGGTGCCATCCAGTTGAATCATCATCTTATCCACGCCAATCTGGTCCGTAGCGTCGAAGCCGATCACTTCGTCCGCAATGACGTTATTCACGTTATCCACCGCCTTCAGCACGCCTTTGCCTTTGTAGCGGTTCGCGTCGCCGTCGCGAAGCTCGACCGCTTCATGCTCGCCCGTGGACGCGCCGCTCGGCACTGCCGCGCGGGCTAATGTGCCGTCTTCGAGTTCAACATCCACTTCAACCGTGGGGTTGCCGCGTGAGTCGAGAATTTCCCGCGCCCACACATCGGTAATAGTAGTTTTCATAAGTTTCTCCTGAGTCTATCGTAAAGGTAGGGTTGGCAATGTGCCCAAAAAAAAAGCCAAAATCAATCAACAAGAATGGGCAAGAAAGCTGTGCTCTGCGGCTCGCATCCGCACGGTGATTCACTCTGCCCAAACGACAGCAGTTCGCCGTTCTTGCGTTCGAACAGTTCTGGGCGCGGATGTATCATCCAGTCACAGCGGTCGAGCCATTCCCGGATACGAAACAGGAACGATTCCGACGTTGTATGGTTCATCGCCTGCCAGAAATGAATTTTCGCGCGTTGGAATTCCCCCAACGTATAAGACATTCTTGCCAGCCGGAGTTGCCGCTGAAATTCCAATACGTCGCGTTTGAGATTGCCGGTCGCGCTCATTAATTCTATCGCGCGGCGCTCATTTCCTTGCGACGCGTATTCACGTGCAAGAAGATATGTTTTCAAATCCTTGCGCTGGGGCGTTCGAAGCGATGCTTGCAGTATAGAAATCCGCGTCGTGTCCGGTGCTCCACTTATAAAGTACGGCTGGAGACTGCGCGCGAGACTCGTATCTTGCAGGGCTTCCAGCCGCAGAGCGGAAGCTTCGTCCATCGCGATACTGATATGCGTAGAGAGCACAGCTTCGTAGGATTGCCTTGCGCGGTTGAGATCCCCTACCGCCCAATAGGAATCGCCAATTTGTAATTTCAAGGGGAGAAGCGTATGAGCGAGTGTTGAATCGCTCAAGTGTTCTTCTGCAAATTCAATCGCCTCTGCGTATCGCCCAAGCCGCATGAGAGCGTTGAGGGTCTGAGAGACCGCTTCGGGGCTTCTGCTTAATTCTAACGAGCGGCTTGCCGACTCGAACGCCTGCTGGTACTCTCTCCGGGCAACATGCTCGCGCGTCTCCGCATTGATATTGGCGATCACGCGCGCGCATTCCCTGCCGAAAATCGACGCGCGCTTAAAATAATACTCAGCCCGTTGTTGTTCATGAGCATCGATCGTGAAACGCTCGATGTGCCGCCTCCACTCCGCCAGCAAGATGGCTACATCTTTACTATAGACATCCCGAAAATTCCCGGAGCGGTACAGCCGCTTGAACCGGCGGATGCCGTACTGGTCGATGAGGTACCGGCAAAACGACCCGGCGAGCGCATAGCTCACACCCGAATACGTGCCCGCAAACCCGGTCAGCGAAAACAACTGCTCCATCCGGGGATTGATGCCGACGGAAACAATCTGTGCCGCGACGCGATGGATGGATTCTTCGTACTGAACGCGTTCAACGGCGGACGCCAGCCCTTCGGTCAGTCCGGGGTTCAACCCGACGCGCAGGAGCGGGAATCCGAAATCAGCCGCAAGGACATGCACCATCTCGTGCTTGAGGCTGGATTCGACGTCGCCGAGGTTCAGGTGAATCTGCCACAACCACGGCTTGGCGATATTCGTCCGCCCCGCGCCGATGAGCCGACTTTTTTGTGCCGCGCCGGAATAGAGAAACGATTCAATTTTCCGCACCGAGACGACGCGCAATTCCTCGGCGAGCTTTGAAAAATAAAATTCGTGGA
>DASWKY010000108.1:0-4171 GCA_036396395.1 Bacteroidota bacterium
GCGCTGGTGTTCACGGGCGGCATCGGCGAGAACTCGCCGGCGATACGGAAGCGCATCTGCACAGGGCTTGAATGGCTGGGTATTTCGATTGATGACACACTGAATGCGAGCGCGGTCGGCAAAGAGGTGGAAATAACAAAATCCGGAGGCAAGTTGCGCGTGTTTGTCATCCCGACGAATGAAGAATTGCTGATTGCACGGGATACGGTACGGAGCATTAAAGACGCGCCAAGACGGTGGTAGCCCACAATGTAGTTGAGTCGTGGAATAGTTGAGTAGTGGAGTTCATTACCTAGTAGCGACGGGGCGACGGAGCATCGGAGAATAAAGCACGAACACTCCCCATGCCCCGTTGCTCCAACACTCCGTCGCAGGTTATAAAATTGTATACATTTTGAATTTTCTGCTAAGGCTATGACGAAGACAAACACCATACTGTACATCAAAAACATGGTTTGCCCGCGCTGTATTAAAGTTGTGCGGGAGGAATTTACCAGGCTCGGGCTCGACGTCCGCAGTGTTGTGCTGGGCGAAGTCGAAGTTGGCGGCGATGCGAACACACTCCCCCGCGAACAAATCCGCCGCGTCATGCACGAAAATGGCTTCGAGTTGATTGAAGACAAGCGTGCGAAACTGATCGAAAAAATCAAACATGCCGTCCTAAAGCTCGTCCAGAACGACGAGGAGAAGAACCCCATCCGGATGAAACACTCGGATTTCATCGCCAAGGAAGTCGGGCAGGACTACCACACGCTGAGCTCTCTCTTTTCGTCCGTCGAAGGAATCACGCTTGAACATTATATCATTCTACAAAAAATTGAACGTGTAAAAGAATTGTTGAAATACGACGAACTGAGTCTGAGCGAGATTTCTTATATGATGGGCTATAGTAGTGTCGCGCACGTCTCGAGCCAGTTTAAGAAGGTCACGGGCATGACGCCGCGTGAGTTCAAGTCCATGGGCGGCTCCCACCGCCACCCGATTGACCATATCGGGCATTAACAAGCGATTTTCAGCAGGAAATTGCTTTCACATCTTGTAAATCTTTCCCATTAATGTATAAAACTTCTATCCTCGCTTGATGTTATATTAAGTAAGAGACAGCCACTAAGGCACAAAGGCTCTAAGGTAAATTCTCATATCAGAACGATTTTCTCTGTGTCTTAGTGACTTTGCGGCAATAATTTTTCTATAAGGAGATTCATCATGACAACGAAAGAACTGAAAATCGAAGGCATGTCGTGCGGCCATTGTGTCATGTCCGTTAAAAAGGAACTGAGCAAACTCTCCAACGTGAAGGTTGAAGACGTGCAAATCGGCTCGGCGCGCGTGCAGGTGGATGAAGCGGCGGTAACGGACGAACAGCTGACAAAAGCAATAGAAAATGCGGGCTATCGCTTAGTGAAAGCGAACTCATGAGCAACAGTATTATCACACAAACCCTTCCCGTCGAAGGGATGACGTGCGCAAGCTGTGTCTTGCGCGTGGAAAAAGCGTTGAAGAACGTGGACGGCGTGCAGGAAGCGAACGTCAACCTCGCAACGGAAAAAGTTACGCTGAAGTACGACCCTGCTTCTGTCCAGCTTTCCAGTCTCACACAAGCAGTAGATGAGGCAGGGTATAAACTGCTGGTGCCGGGGGATCGCGAACCTTCCGAAGGTTCGGAACCTTCGGAAGGATATCTCAAACTGAAGCGCGAATTCCTCTTCAGTGCGGCGCTGACGCTCCCCATCATGCTTGTGAGCATGGTGATGATGACGGAATGGTTCTTGGAATGGTCGCCAGTCTCGATGTCGGATGTGAATAAATTATTACTCATCGGCACGACGGTCGTAATGGCGGTGTCCGGCAAGCGGTTCTTCGCTATTGCATGGAAACTCGCCAAGCATTTCACCGCCGATATGAATACGCTCGTTGCCGTCGGTACCGGCACAGCGTATCTGTACAGCGCAGTTGTGGTGTTGTTTCCGGATTGGCTGACGATTCAGGATGCGGCAAATCACATGTACTTCGATACGGCGGCAGTCATCGTCACGCTGATACTGATGGGCAGGGTGTTGGAAGCTAAGGCGAAGCACCGCACATCGGACGCCATCAAAAAATTGCTCGGACTACAACCGAAAACCGCCCGTGTGATCCGCAACGGGCAAGAGTTAGACGTTCCTATTAATGAGGTTGTGCGCGACGATATTGTTATTGTGCGTCCCGGCGAGAAAATCGCAGTGGACGGGATTATCACGAAGGGATATTCTTCCATTGACGAATCACTGGTGACGGGAGAAAGCATTCCGGTCGAAAAATCCGCAGGCCAGAAGGTCATCGGCGGGACGATGAATAAAAACGGGAGCATTGAATTCCGCGCGACGGCGGTCGGCAAGGAGACCGTCATCGCCCAGATTGTGAAGCTCGTGGAAGACGCGCAAGGCTCCAAAGCGCCTATTCAAGCGTTGGCGGACAAAATTGCGTCGGTTTTTGTGCCTACGGTGATGGGGATTGCCTCCGTAACGTTTCTCGCGTGGTATGTCGTCGGGGGGCTTGACTTTTCCGGCGCGATGATAAATTTTATCGCCGTGCTAATTATCGCCTGCCCGTGCGCGCTCGGACTTGCAACGCCGACGGCGATCATGGTCGGCACCGGACTCGGCGCAACGAAGGGAATCCTCATTAAAAATGCCGAGAGCCTCGAGCGCGCGCATAAGGTTCAAACCATCGTGCTGGATAAAACCGGTACCCTAACTGAAGGCAAGCCGCGCGTAACGGATGTGGTGCCGCTGAACGGAGTTCCGGAGCGAACGATGATTCAACGAGCGGCGGCGCTGGAAATTAAATCCGAGCACCCGCTGGGCATGGCGATTGTAGAGCGCGCTCGTTCGCTCTCGTTAGCTCTACCGAACATCGAATCGTTCCAGTCGTTTCCCGGACTCGGCGTAACTGCCGTTGTCGAAGGCAACGCTGTCGCCATCGGTAATTCGGCTATGATGAAGGAATACTCGGTGCATTCTGCCGAGGGCGATTCAACCGCGGCAAAGCTCTCCGAGCAGGGCAAGACGCCGGTGTTCATCGCCGTCAACGGCTCGATGGCAGGCGTTATTGGTATTGCCGATACGCTGAAGCCGACGTCGAAGGAAGCCGTCGCGCAGTTAAAAAAAATGAACCTTGAAGTCGTGATGATCACCGGCGACAACAAACGCACTGCCGAAGCCACCGCTCGCGAGGCTGGTGTTGACCGCGTGATTGCGGAGGTCATGCCGAACGAGAAAGCTGCGCGTGTGAAAGCTCTTCAACAGGAAAGCAAGATTGTCGCGATGGTCGGCGACGGCGTGAACGACGCCCCCGCGCTCGCGCAGGCAGACGTCGGTATTGCGATGGCGAGCGGCACGGATGTCGCGATGGAAACCGCCGACATCACCCTTATGAGAAACGATTTACTGGGGGTTGTGCAGGCGATATATCTTTCACATTCTACTATCCGCACCATCAAACAAAATTTATTCTGGGCGTTTATTTATAACATTATTGGAATCCCTGTCGCCGCGCTCGGGTTCCTCAACCCCATCTACGCCGCCGCGGCGATGGCTTTCAGTTCGGTCAGCGTGGTGCTGAATTCGTTGAGGTTGAGATATTCATAGGAGATAAGATAATGCGAGAACATTATTTCCACTCACCAAGAGGCAGCACTTCGCCCTGTATTTTTCTTATGCTCTTTTGGATCACTTTAGGGATACTAAGCTGCACAGAGATTTCTACTGAACCTGCCGTAAAATCCGATGCTACAAAAATACTTATCATCCGGACCGATAGCACATTGTTCACCTGGACTGGCTCTGATATCAATGATCGATACTTCACACTAATTTTTGCAACGCTTATTAACACTTCTACAGATACTCTTTACACAAGACTCAGCGATATGTACCAACCGCCGGAAAGAAATGAACTCTTTATTGTTGAACATTCTGATGGTTTCATTGAAAAGTTAGTCGGAGATCATTGGGTTGAAAAAGAACGAGCAGTTGCTAGTGAGGGTGTTTATGACATAGAACTAGCTCCGTCTAAGATTTACACACTTACGGCTTTCACTTCATGGCCAGATCCCGAATTAGGAACTTTTCGGATAAAGGTATTTTACTACCGACAGAAAGATTCTGTTCAGACCGCTAATCCTTTAATT
>DASWKY010000109.1:0-5269 GCA_036396395.1 Bacteroidota bacterium
GCGGCGGTTACATCGGCATGGAGATGGCGGAAGCGTTAGTCGGCAACGGGATAGAGACGACGCTCCTGCACCGCGGTGAATTGCCGATGTCCGGTTTGGAAGATGACACGCGAAAAGCGATTGTAGCTGAGCTCGAATCGAACGGCGTCCGGTTTATTCCCCGCTCGGTCGTAAGAGAGCTGACTATAGATACATCAAGCCGTGTTTCGCAAGTGACAGCAACGACGGGTAAGTTCGACTGCGATCTTGTCGTGCTTTCGTTGGGTGTTGAACCGAATGTCGAACTTGCGCAAACAGCGCGCGTTCGGTTAGGTTCAAACGGCGGCATCGTCACCGACCAGCGTCAAGCGACGAGTGTAGATACGATCTACGCGGCGGGTGATTGTTGTGAAGTGAAAAATATTGTAAACAACAAGTGGATGTATATTCCTCTCGCAACGATTGCCTCGCGGCAAGCGTGGGTTGCCGGAGAAAATGCGGCTGGCGGGAGCGCATCCTTCAAAGGAGCGATTCGCGCAATTGCTGTTAACGTATTCAAGCTGGAAGTAGCGCAGGTCGGCATTAGTGCAGAAGAGGCGGACGCTTCGGGGTTTCGAGTAGTGACAGAACATATTGTCGGTAATTCGAAAGTCGGTTATTTCCCCGGCAATGCAAAGGTACATATCATCGCCATTGCCGATAAAAAGTCCAAGCGATTGCTGGGCGCAAATGTGTACGGCGAACAGGGAGCGGCACTGCGGGCGGACGTTCTCGGCGTTGCGATCCAACAAAAAATGACGGTTGACGACATCGCACGTCTTGACCTTCTCTATACTCCGCCTTTTGCCCCGCTCTGGGACCCTGTGCTTGTCATGGCGAATCAACTCACAAAGAAAGTGTAGAGCATGAAAAATCTTACGGTGATCAGTCACCCCCTCATTAAACGAGACCTAACCTTGCTGAGAGACAAGCGCACGCCGAGTAATATGTTCCGAGCGATTCTCCGCCGCGCGTCTATTGTGATGGCGTATGAGGTAACCCAAGACTTGCAAATGAAATCGGTAACTGTTCAAACTCCGTTGGAAAAAACAAAAGGCAGTGTTATCGCACATCCCGTTGTGCTTGTGCCAATTTTGCGTGCTGGACTTGGTTTGGTTGGCGGGTTTGTTGAAGTGATTCCTGATGCACGTGTAGGGCATATCGGACTGTATCGCAATGAAGAAACGCTCCAACCCGTAGATTATTATTTTAAAGTTCCGCGTAATTTACACAAGGCGCTTGTGCTCGTGCTCGACCCGATGCTTGCAACAGGGGGGAGCGGTGTTGCCGCGATTTCCTACCTCAAACGCAAGGGAGCGAAAAGGATCCGCTTCGTCAGTCTTGTCGCCGCGCCGGAAGGAGTGCGTACGTTGTCCAAAGCCCACCCCGACGTAAAGATATTCGCTTGCTCGCTCGACCGTAAACTTAACCATCGCGGCTACATTCTCCCCGGTTTGGGCGATGCCGGCGATAGAATCTTCGGGACGGAATAACCGACAGTGAAGTTTCTCCAGCTTTTTTTACTTGCTGTGTTGGTATGCGCGGCGACTCTCTACCCGCAAACCCAGCCGCATTTGCCACAGCCGCTCGATTCTTTGATTATCAGCGGCACCGACCTTATCATGCGTCAGGACTATTCCGCGGCGATGGAGCATTTTCAACGCGTCTCGGAAATATTCCCCCAATCTCCCGAAGGGTTCCTTTTCCAAGCCGCAACGATTCAGGCGCAAGCGATGGACTTCAGAGACTTTCGGGAGAATGACCGTTTCGATTCACTGCTAACGATCAGCCGTTCGCTTGCAGAACAAATGGTGGAGCGTGACCCGCAGTCCCCGTGGGGCCATTATTATCTCGGTACCACGATCGGGATGGACTCGTACGATAGAATTCAACGGGGGGAGTATGTTTCGGGTTATTTCAAAGGACGTTCTGCAGTATCAGCGATTGAGAAAACATTGGAACTCGATTCCACTTTTTATGACTGCTATTCGATTCTCGGCACGTACTATTACTGGAAGAGCAGAAAGACAGAATTTTTGAATTGGCTTCCGTTTTTTCAGGATGAACGAGGAAAAGGAATTCAGTATTTGCACAGGACTGTTCAGAACGGGCGATACCAACGGTTCCCCGCGTTGAGTAACCTCGTATGGGTGAACCTTGATGCACAGAATTATGCGGAAGCGGAAACATTCGCCCGTGTCGGATTGCAGTTGTATCCCAACCAACGGGCATTTTTGCATGGATTGGCGAGTTCTTTGCAAGGACAGAATAAATATATCGAGGCACAAGAAGAATTTGAACATTTACTTGCAGAAATTCTCAGCGTTCAAGCCCCGAACGCGTACAGTGAAATTGGGATCAGGGTGAATATCGTGCTGATGAAGCGAGCAGTGAGAGACACGACACAGGTTCGTAAGCATCTAGCGATCATTTTCTCCAAGCAAGAGAATCCATACCCTGACGCATTACGGGAAAAAATGAATCAACACTTTACGCTTGCCCGCCGATTTCAGCAGGAACTGTCAAACGGCACATTCCCCGGTCAGAAGTAACCTCATTTGAAATTCGTCCGGTATTTGTTATATTTTGAATAAGCATAAGACTTTGCTGAACTTATGCTACACGAATTCTTATGGTCAACGGGCAGTTTAAAAAGAAGTTGGATGATTTGTTGGCGGCATGCCAGGCAAACCTCAAATCGGTTAACCAAGAAATGATTACCCGAGCGTTTGAGATGAGTGTCGCCGCGCATAAGCACGACTTGCGCGCGTCGGGCGAGTTATACTTCAACCACCCGTTTGAAGTCGCGATGATCGTTGCAAAAGAAATTCCCCTCGACGATGCTTCCGTAGCCAGCGCGCTCCTGCACGACGTCGTGGAAGATACGGAATTTGAGTTGAAGGACATCCGCGCGGAGTTTGGCGATGAGATTGCAGACATCGTTGACGGGGCTACGAAAATTTCCGATATCTTTCGCAGTCACGAGATCACGCAGGCGGAAAACTACCGCAAGCTCCTCCTCTCCATGGTGAGCGACGTCCGTGTCATGCTCGTAAAGTTTGCGGACCGTCTGCACAATATGCGCACGCTGGAGTACCTTCCCGCAGATAAACAACAACGTCTCGCGAAAGAAACGCTCGATATCTATGCGCCGTTCGCCCACCGCTTCGGTCTCGCCAAAATCAAGTGGGAGCTTGAAGACCTCTCGTTTAAGTACCTCTATCCTAAAGACTATTCTCAACTCGCCCGCCAATTGAAATCGCGCAGACGCGAACGCGAGCACTATATCAAGAAATTTATCAGTCCGATTGAAAAACGCCTGAAGCAGGAAGGTCTTGTCTGTGAAATTGAAGGCAGACCCAAACACCTGTACAGCATTTTCAACAAGATGATCAAACGGAATAAACCGCTTGACGAGATTTACGACCTTTTTGCCGTGAGGATGATTATTGACTCGAAAGACAACAACGATTGCTTCATTGTCTATGGCGTTGTTTCCGAGATCTATAAACCGATCCCCGAACGCTTTAAAGATTATATATCCATTCCGAAAAAAAACGGGTACCAGTCTATTCATACCACGGTTGTCGGACCCGCGGGGAAAATGGTGGAAATCCAAATACGCACAAGGGCGATGCACGAGATTGCCGAGAAGGGCGTCGCGGCGCACTGGATCTACAAGGACACTAAAGCACAGATTGACCCGGAGCTTGAGAACTGGGTGAACTGGGTGAGAGAAATTTTCGAGCAAAAATCGGATGAGGCGCCGAGAGAACTGATGGAGAGTTTTAAGCTCGCTCTCTACCAGGATGAAATTTACGTATTTACACCGAAAGGCGAGTTGAGGATTCTTCCGCGCAATGCGTCGCCGGTGGATTTTGCGTTCGAGATCCATTCGGATGTCGGGTGGCATTGTATCGGCGCGAAAGTCAACGGGCGAATCGTGCCGCTGAACACACTGCTTCGAAGCGGCGACCAGATTGAAATCATCACGTCCAAAAACCAGACCCCGAACGCTGACTGGGAGCAGTTTGCCGTTACGCACAAAGCCAAGGCGCAAATCCGTAAGTGGATTAAGGAAGAACAACGGAAAGTCGCTGTCACGGGCAAGGACGTGTGGGAGAAAAAACTGAAACGCCAGAAGGTCAAGATTGCCAAGGACGATTTTAGCAAGCTTGTCCAGACGCTCAAGTTTGAAAACGTGCACAAATTCTATCTTGCCATCGCAGAAGAAAAACTTGATATTGACGCGGTCATTGCCCAGTTAGTTGATATCCGGCAGCGTGCGTCGGGCGAGACTTCCGAAACAGGAAGAACGGAAGAGCCGAAATCGCTGTTCTCGAAATTTATCCGCTCAGCAAGAGATGTGGCAAAGGGCATTTCCGTGTTCGGCTCGGGCGAACACTTCATGCACCAGTACGCAAAATGCTGTAACCCGATTCCCGGCGACGCCATCGTCGGCTTTGTGACGATTGGCGAGGGGATAAAAATTCACCGCAAAGACTGTAAGAACATCATTTCCATGAGGATGACCATCAGCGAGCGCGTGGTGGAAGTTTCGTGGCCTTCCGCCCAGGGCGCGGATTTCATCGCCGCTCTCAACATTTCGGGCAGTGACAGGCCCGGACTGCTTAGCGACATCACGCACGCCATTTCCTCCTATCAGGATACGAACATTAGAAGTGTGAACGTCGACTCCAAAGACCAGATGTTCACCGGTCAAATTATTTTGTATGTGAAGAATACCGAGCACCTCAGTAGGATTCTCGAAAAAATCCGTAAAGTGCGCGGTGTAACGCTTTCGGAACGGTTCTTAGGATAAACTATGTCCTCTCAACGAATAAAGACGTATACAAAACGAGATCTCGCGCAACGCGCGGCTGAACTGCGCGGGGAAAAAATTTCGAGCGCGATGAAATGGACTGATGCGATGTTTCAGGCATTGCGTGAAACAATGATGAGAGCCGACCCGGAACTTCGGGTCGAGTTGCGCGACTTCGGTGTGTTCGAAGTGAAAGTAACAAAATCCAAACCCCAGGCGCGCAACCCCCGCACCGGCGAGCGAATATATGTGCCCCAGCACCGTAAATCTCATTTTAGGCCGGGCAAGCTCCTGAAGAAATTTATGAGCGCGTCGTTAGATGAGCATCCAGATTCAGAAAAAAAGAGGGAACGTCACTAGTGGAAATGACTCGCGTGTTAGGAATTGATTACGGTACCGTGCGCATCGGGCTTTCGCTGAGCGACCCGT
>DASWKY010000110.1:0-3193 GCA_036396395.1 Bacteroidota bacterium
ACCCCTCTCCCACTGTGGGAGAGGGGACGGGTCCCGAAGGGATCCCTTTGTGAGATGAGGGTCAAAAAAGATTCCAATTATGACTATTACCGTTATCGGCCATCTGTGCATCGACCAACACCACCTGCCTTCCGGGGAACACCCTCAGGAGCGGTTTGGCGGAATCATGTACTCGTTGGCGACACTGGCGAATTTGATGCCGGAATCCGATACCGTGTATCCGGTCTTCCCCGTTGGGACGGACGAATACGACCGGACGATAGAGTTTCTACAACGGTACCCGAATATCAACACAACGGGCATCTACACGATTGACAGCGCTACGAACCGGGTGATGCTCTTTTATAGTGAGACCGGGAACAGCCGGACGGAATGTTCGAAGCACATCTCCCCGCCCATTCCCTGGGAACGCATTAAACCGTTTCTCACGACAGACGCCGTCCTGGTCAATATGGTCTCCGGATTCGATATAACGCTTGAGACGCTGGACTACATCCGGATGGAGGTGCGGGAGAAACACACGCCTATTCATTTTGATTTTCACTCGCTGACGCTCGGCGTGGATGAGCACGCCAAGCGGTTCCGCCGTCCGCTTTCCGATTGGCGGCGCTGGTGCTTTTTTGTCAACTCCATCCAGATGAGCGAAGAAGAAGCGGCAGGTCTTACGGCAGAGCACTATGATGAACCAGCATTGGTCAACCAATTGATGCCGCTGATGGTGCAGTCACTCCTCATTACACGCAGTGAGCGCGGAGCGACGCTTGTTCATCAGGTCAATAAGAAACTGACACGGCATGAAATTCCGGGCGTCACTGCACACGAAACCGTCGACCCGACCGGTTGCGGGGACGTGTTCGGCGCGGCATTCTTATATTATTCACTGAAAACGCAAGATGCGTTGCAAGCGGCGACATTCGCCAACAGCATCGCGGCGTTCAAAGCTTCCGCGCGCGGCGCTGAGGCGATGGATTCCCTGAAGGCACATTCCCCCACTGAGATGTCACTATGATCATTATGAAATTCGGCGGCACGTCTGTCGAAGATGCGCGCGCCATGAAAAATGTTATTGATATTGTCGAGCGTGAGCGTAACCGCACTCCCGTCGTTGTCGTCTCTGCTATCTCCGGGGCAACGAATACACTATTGAGCGCGGCGGAGCTTGCCCTACAAGGGAAAATCGAAGAGGCAGTTACGAGCCTGAACACCCTGTACGAACGGCACGTCTTGATACTCGAAAATCTCATTGATACACGCTCGACAGTGCAAATGCTCATTCTCGACACACGTCGCCGTATTGACGAATTAAAGCACCTCTGCCAAAGTATCGCCGTGTTGGGCGAGCTGACAAAGCGTTCACTCGACGCCATTGCATCGGTCGGAGAACGCCTGTCTTCGCTCATCATTGTGGAAGGTATGAAAGAACGCGGGCTCCCTGCAGAGCTTGTGGACGCACGCAAGGTCATCATCACCGACGACCAGTTTACGTCTGCGATGCCGTTGTTCAATTACATCGAAGATACAGCGAAAGCAACCATCCAGCCTTTACTAGAAAACAAGAAAATTGTCGTCACGCAGGGGTTTATCGGTTCCACAACAAAAGGCATTACCTCTACCTTGGGCAGAGGCGGGTCGGACTATTCGGCGGCAATACTCGGATCCGTACTCAATGCCGAAGAAATTCAAATTTGGACGGACGTGGACGGTGTGCTGACAGCAGACCCTCGTATCGCTCCGGCGGCAAAAAAACTCAAAATACTCTCGTTCAAGGAAGCATCGGAATTGGCATATTTCGGAGCGAGAGTGCTTCACCCTAGCACCATCCTGCCTGCGGTGAAGAAAAATATTCCCGTGGTCGTACTGAACTCACAACGGCCGAATGCGAGCGGCACTCAGATCGTCGCCAACCCACCGAGGTCGAATGTTGCCGTTAAAGCCATCGCCTCAAAGAAGGGCATTACCGTTATCAACATTCAATCGATGCGTATGTTGATGGCGTACGGCTTTCTGGAATCGATCTTCTCCGTCTTCGGCAAACACAAAACTCCGGTGGATTTAGTCTGCACCTCGGAAGTCGCCGTCTCGCTCACGATTGATAATACGAGCCGGCTCGACCAGGTCGTCGCGGGCCTTGAGGAATTTGCCGAAGTGACCGTCTATGAACAGAAGGCAATTGTCTGCATCGTGGGCGAGCAGATGCACTCGACAGCCGGCGTTGCCGACCGGATTTTCCGTGCGTTAAGCGACATCAACGCCATGATGATTTCGCAAGGCGCGTCCGAAATTAATATGAGCCTCGTCATCAATGAACAGGACGTGAACGAAGCGGTAAAACGACTGCACGCGGAATTTTTCGAGCCTGTGCCGGAAATGGCGTTGTTTGAGACCATCGGAGAGGTCTAAATGAATGTCGCCCTCATCGGATACGGCAATATGGGCAAAGAAATCGAGCGGCTGGCAAGTTCGCGTAACGCGACGATTGTCGCACGAGTGAATTCACAATCATCAACCGTGACTGACGACATGCTCAAACAAGTCGAAGTCGCGATCCATTTCGCCACACCTTCGACAGTCCTGAAACACGTTGAAGAATGGGCGAACAAGAAAAAAAATCTCGTCGTCGGGACAACCGGCTGGAACAACGACCTCGAACAAGTACGAACCATCGTCGAACAAACGAACATCGGGCTTGTCCATGCTTCCAACTTTTCACTCGGCGTGAATGTGTTTAAGCGCATCGTGAAAAACGCCGGCGCGGCATTCAATAAATTTCCGGAGTATAATGTTTCGCTCGATGAGACACACCATGCAGACAAAATTGACAGCCCCAGCGGTACAGCATGGACTCTCGCGCATACGTTGCTAAATTCATTTACCCGGAAAAAAGAGATCGTAACCACTCCGCCTGAACGAGATATTGCGCCGAATCAGCTTCAGGTGGCGTCCAAGCGTTTAGGGTCAGTCATCGGAGCGCACCGTATTGTATTTGAATCCGAAGCCGACCAGATCGAATTAATCCATACGGCGAAGAACAGGTCGGGGTTTGCACTTGGCGCACTGCTCGCCGCCGAATGGATCCTCGGAAAAAAGGGCATGTTCACCATGGATGATGTGTTGAAGGATGTGTTACAGTAGCCAATAATAACATGGCAAAGACAAAACGATTTCAAGGAACGGGAACGGCGATTGTCACGCC
>DASWKY010000111.1:0-6419 GCA_036396395.1 Bacteroidota bacterium
CTGACGACAGCTTCTTTTGTAAAGATCGGTTCCAACACCGCAATCCACAGTGGCTCCGAGGCGATAAGCAATGCCGCCACGCCGGAGGGCACGGTCTTCTGCGCCCAGGCAAGCACGCCGTGCCCGACAAGAAAAAACAGAAATCCGATAAGCATCAATGAAGGCAGTTCCCGGCGGCTTACATTTGCGTCGCCGCGCAAGCGCCCCCATGCGTACAGCGCCGAGCCTGCTATAAGCGAGCGCATGCCCATCATCATGAACGGCGGGAACGACTCAATGGCGTACTTGATGGCGAGATACGTTGTGCCCCAGACGAAGTATATCGCCATAAAGGCGGCGAGGAGTTTCAGCCTATTGGGTTGGTCGGAGGTCATATTAGTTTGTCGGGAGTGCCGCAATCCTATTGCGGCATTGCGTCAATAATGATTGTCCGAAGGACCCCTTCGGGGACGCAGTCCTGTTTGTCGTTTTCACCCTTGTAATCTCGGCGATATTTCCGTAATGTAACAATCCCGTCATGCCAAAGCACAATCGTAATCTCAAAGGACTCAATGTAGCAGAATTACAGGAATTTGTCGAGTCTCTCGGCGAGAAAAAATACCGCGCTCAGCAGGTGTTCACCTGGCTCTACGGCAAACGAGCGCAAACATTCGATGAGATGACGGATATCTCGAAGGAATTTCGCGCGCTTCTCCACAATACGGCAACAATTGAGAACCTGCAGATAGCGGCAAAGGACGTTTCCAAGCGGGACGGCACGGTGAAGTTTTTATTTCAACTCACGGACGGGCTGAAGATCGAAAGCGTGCTTATCCCGCCCGACAAGAAATCTCCCGCCGCCGAGAAACGCTTAACGCTCTGCGTGTCCACGCAGGTCGGTTGTCCGCTCGACTGCAAATTCTGCGCGACCGGCACGATGGGCTTTTTGCGCAATCTCACTGCTGGCGAGATTGTCGACCAGGTGATTCAGGCTCAGCGCAACAGCCCGCGGCGCATTACGAATCTCGTGTTCATGGGCATGGGCGAGCCGATGCTTAATTATGATAATGTGATGAAGTCGGTGGAGATACTTCGCTCGGAAGATTCATTCCATATCGGCGCGCGGCATATCACGATTTCGACCGCCGGATACGCGGATAAGATCCGGCAGATGGCGGACGAGGGGCGCACCGTGAAGCTCGCGCTCTCGCTCCATTCGCTCGATAACGACAAGCGCACCCAGCTAATGCCGATTACGAAAAAATACAGCGTGGATGAGTTAATGGATGCGCTCGATTATTACTACAAGAAAACACGCAGTCGCCCGACGTTCGAATACATCTTGTTCGACGGCTTTAACGACGCCGATGCGGACGCGCAAAAGTTCATTAAGATTTCAAAACGTTTTCCGTGCAAAGTGAATATCATCCCGTTCCACTCGATTGAGTTCACGCACCCGTCCGGCTTTGCGACGACCTTGCGCCCCACGCCCGCCAAGCGGGTTGAGGAGTTTGTCGAAAAACTGCGCCGTTCGGATATTACCGTGATGGTGCGCAGTAGTTCCGGCGAGGATATCAACGCCGCGTGCGGACAGCTTGCCGTACAGGAAGAACGCAGTACCCGGCTCCGCACACCGCACGGACCGGCGAAGAGCCTACATACAGTTCATCACGTCATCAGTTAACAAACGAAGAGTCATCAGCATATGCGCATAATCTTGTTCGGGCCTCCGGGTGTCGGCAAAGGCACTCAAGCGAAACTCCTTTCGGAAGAATTCAGCGTACCGCATATTTCGACCGGCGACTTGTTGCGCGCCGGGGTCAAACAGCAAACGCCGCTCGGTAAAAAAGCGCAGGAATACATGGATTCGGGCAACCTCGTCCCCGACGATATCATGATCGGGATGATCCGTGAAATTCTCAGCTCGTCGAGGGCGAAACGCGGATTTATCCTTGACGGGTTCCCGCGCACTGTTCCGCAAGCCAAAGCGCTCGACACGATGCTCGATGAGTTGGGATTGAAATTAGACGGTGTGATCAGCCTGCGCGTGGAGCATGAAGAAGTGATACGGCGTTTGAGTGAGAGAAAAATGTGCCGCACGTGCGGCCGTATTTACAGCACCCAGCAGTTGGAGATTGTCGACAAGCCGACGGTCTGCCAGGATTGCGGCGGCGAACTCTTCCACCGAGAAGACGACAGGGCAGAGACTGTCCGCCATCGACTTAAAGTGTATGTGAAAGAAACGAAGCCGCTGAAAGACTATTACCGGGATACCGGACGCTTTATCCAGATTGACGGTATGCAAGAAGTCCCGTTCGTGCATAGGATGATACTTGATATCGTGTATAAAAGCAGGAACAAGGATTAGCGGGCATGCATCTGTGCCTCAAGCCAGCTCTATGATGAAGCCGTTTGCGCCAGCCCCTTCCGAACCGGGGTCGCCTCCCTACGTTATTGCGCACCGCGGCATCTCCACGCAAGCTCCCGAAAACACGATGGCGGCATTTGCGTTAGCCGCCGGTACGCCCGGCGTCGATATGATCGAGCTGGATGTCCGGCTTTCGCGCGACGAAGAAGTCATCGTCCTGCATGACCGGACACTCCAGCGCACGACCACCGGCAACGGTCCCGCACGCAGCTATACGCTTGCCGAGTTGAAGCACTTCGACGCAGGTTCGTGGTTTCACCCGCGGTTTGCTTCTGAGCGTATCCCGACTCTGCGGGAAGTGTTGGATGCGGTAGGCTCGCGCTGTTGGCTGGACATAGAAATTAAATCCGATATGTTTCACAGCGAGCCGGAAGGATTACTGGAGCGGCGTGTGTTGGAAACGGTGAAGCAGGCGGGATGCTCGGAGCGCGTCATGTATTCGTCGTTCGACCATCATTTGATCGCGAACCTGAAGCGTATCGAACCGAACGCTGTAACGGCGGTTATCTACAGGATCTACCGCGACTTCGGCAGACTGCCGTCGAAGCTGTTGCGCAGGGCGAACGCTTCGGTGTTTGTCTGTGCGAAGATGGACCTCACGCGGGCGATTATCCGCGATGCGCACGAGCACGGGATTCCGATGTACGTCTATACGCTCAACTCGGTGCAGGACGTGCAAAAAATAATGAGCATCGGCGTGCAGGGAGTCGTTTCCGATGCGGCGCACGATGTTGTGCCGGTGGTCAAGCAGTCGCGCTGAGTATTTCCGGCGTTCTTGTTGTCATTTCACTCTTCCGCCAGAACATCTCTTGCAATTGGACGTATACAGCTTTATCTTTATATATATGGAGGAATTCTATGAAATATTTTCGTAGTGCAGTGTTGTTGTGTTGTTTGGCGATAGCCGGAACGCAGGCGGGAAACGCACAAGACCTTGCCGAACAATTGAAAAAATTAGCGGGAAAAAATGCGTTGAACTATGTGAAACCCATCGTCCAGGGGTGGGGCGCAGGGTTGAATTCAGGATTTTATCATACTGCCGATTTGCACGACGTTCTCGGGTTCGACCTTCAACTCAAAGTGACGGCGGCAAAATTAACAGACGACGATAAATTTTATCAGTTTGAGATGCCTGACGAACTTACGTATACCATTCCACCTCTTGGGCCTACCTATACTTTATTTGCCGGGCAAGACTATGATAAGTTTACACGCTCCTCGACAGTCGTCGGCTCGAAAGATGAAACAGTGCTGAAAACGAAGCCGTCATCCCCTGTCGGTGAACGGGAAATTGCGCGGCTTCCCGGCGGGTTTGCGCCGGAGTTTCCGTTGATTGGACCGGCTTCCCCTCTGATCGTCCCGCAAGCGTCAATAGGCTTGCCGTTCGGTATCGAGGTTATCGGCAGATTTATTCCGACGACGACCATCAGCGGCGAGGACGCAGACATCGGCAAGGTGAATTTCCTCGGCTTCGGCGTCCGGCACGACATCGACCAGTATATCCCGATTCCGTTGCCGATCGACATTGCCGCACACTTTATGACACAGGAATTCAACTTGAAGGATGCGCAAGACAAGAATTTGATTTCCGCGAGTGCGACTGCGTACGGCCTTGAGGTGAGCACGAAAGCGCTCATCCTGACGCTCTACGGCGGGTTCCAGCTTGAAACGGCGACGTTCGAAATTGGGCCCTACACGGCGACGTTCCAGGAGGGTTCGGAAACGCGGACGATCCTGGTAGATAAATTCGAAGTGGAGAGCAAGAATACTTCCCGCTTCCATGCCGGATTGCGCTTGGTGTTAGCGGTCATCAATGTCCACGCAGACTATAGCTTTGCCGAAACGCCGGTGATTACCGCGGGTATCGGCATCACTCTGCGCTAATTGTATTTGCACACCGAACGGGTCTTTCTTATATTATCCCGTCTCACAGCATTTGTGAGGCGGGATTTTTTGTGTGAATAAAGGCTGAGTAAGCATGAACGTTCCGCCCCTACGGGGCTATAACGGTAAATGTACACTGTCACAAATAGTTCGCTCCGCTGGAGCTACAAGAGGTTATAAATTTGTTCGGAGAGACTTCTGAAAAATTATTTACGTACGGGTAGCCGCAACCTTTAGGTTGCGTTTTTCGAATACATTCGCAGGCTATCCCGCCTAAATGCGGCGGGATGCAAAAAACGCAAAGCCTGCGGCTACCAAATTATTTAGGATTTTTCAGAAGTCTCCTGTATGAAATGGAGTCCCGTAGGGACGTAATCTATGTAGTTAGTACATATCATTAATTCACGAGAGCCCCATTGGGGCGATATTGTTTTCCAATGCCCAGACCTTTCCTTATCGCTCTCCCATTGTTATTCATTGCGTTAGCGTGCGATATTCGCACGGACGCGGAGACGAATCCCGCTGAATTGTTCGAGCGCGGCGTGGAACAGTTCAACGCGCAATCGTACCGCGATGCCGAGGCTCAGCTTGTGCAGGCGCTCGGCAAGTATGAGCAACTGGACGACGGAAGCCAAGCCGCGCGCGTGGGCGGATATATCGGTCAAATAAAACACATGCAGGGAGAATACCGCGCTGCCGTGGACCGGATCCAATCCGCCATTCAGCACGGACGCCGCGCGAATGATTTTCGCGCCGAAGCCCAATTGAATATCTTTCTCGGCGACGTCTTTCTTGAGAGGGGCGAATATACGAAAGCCTTTGAACAATACCAAGGAGCACTTTCGTATTACTCGGCATTCGCCGACCGCAAAGCCTCCGCGGAAGTAGAAATGCGTATCGCAACGGCGCACAAACAGTCGGGAGAGTGGGCGCGCGCGTTGTCGCTCTATGAAAAAGCGTACGGCTACTACAACACTGAAGAAAACCAGATAGCAAAAGCGAAAGCGTTGGCGGGGGTGGGAGAAATCTACGCGCTCCAAGGGCGGCACGACGAGGCGTTAAATTCATTCACGCAGGCGTTTACGGCGGCGGGGTCAAGCGACCCGGTGTTGGAAGCAATGTTGAGAATGCGCGCCGGACTTTCTTCGAATGCGCTGGGCAGGCTGAACGACGCGCTGGAACAATTACGCCAAGCCGCCAATCTCTTGCGGTCAAGAAAACTCGCCCGGAGTCTCGAGAGCTTAATCCTCTTTTACATCGGCAACACGCTCTACTACAACGGCCGCTATGCGGAAGCGAAAGAATATTACACTCAGGCATCGTCGGTGGCGCAGAGCGGCGCGGATAACATCGCCGAACACTACAACGGATTGGCTTCCCTCCGCTGTGACGTGCAGTTGATGCAGGCTTCTCTCACCAAAGCAAGGGTGGAAGCGCTGGTGCAATCGTACGGGGCAATAGCTGAAGCATTCCGTTCCGGAGGCCATCGCACAGGCGAGGGGTATGCGCGCGGGCAAATGGGAAAATGGTACGGCGTGCTCCAAGATACGCTCCGCGCACGCGACTCGTACGCCGCCGCCGTAGCATTGAATGAAGCGACGGTGGGCGAATACCTCCACCAGGAATTTCACCAGCCTTATCTCTCGGAGCTTGGTCTTGAAGAGGAGAAGGACAGGTGGTACAGCGCGCTCGCGCACATTCTTCTGAAGGGAAAAAATACCGAAGAAAGCCTCCGTATCCTCGAACGCAGTACGGGCAAGCGTTTTTTTGAGCGGTTGTTTAACATTGATGTGACTGTACGGCATCCGCAACTACAGCAGGAGATGCAGAATACGCGGCAGATGTTGCGGGATATCAGGCTATTGGAAATCGAATGGTCGCGCGGGTTAGCCTCCGGACAAGAAACGGGTTCCAGCGGACGGGTTGAGTCGCTACAAGAGGAAATACGGCTTCTGAAAGATGGAGCGGCACAATCAACACAGCGCATTATCCAACAACAGCCGAATTATGAGCCGCTTGTGGGAGCCGGGAGTGTTTCGCTCTCCGAGTTGCAGAAGTTCATCCCGCGCGGCACGGTTGTGCTTCGGTTTTTACCGACGGACGAGCAGTTGTACATCCTCGCGCTGAC
>DASWKY010000112.1:0-7322 GCA_036396395.1 Bacteroidota bacterium
CCGTCGTTTGGACGATGTTGTTTTCCAGGATCGTCCCCCTGCCGAACGCGCGAAGCACGCTAATCGAAAGTACCGCGATGGGTATCGACGCGGAGACGGTCAACCCCGCGCGCAAGCCGAGATACACCGTGACGGCTCCGAACAAAATGCCGAAGAATGCGCCAAGGATGATTGCTTTAACGGAAAACTCGCTGACATCCTGCGACGCCGGGATAAACGGCTCGAACTTCGTTACTGTCTGTTCAGCCATACATGCCTCCGTATGAGTGTGAGGTGAATTTCTCTTTTTCCGCCTGCGGCGGAGCTTGTACCGTTATTGAGAACTCTTCTATTAGAGACTTCTGAAAAATCCAAAATTTAGTCACCCAGAGCGAAGTCTCCCGTAGGGATGCCTATGGCAGAAGGGCGATTTTGTTCAAAAAACATGGTTCGACTCCGCTCACCATGACAGCTTAATTAATTTTTCAGAAGTCTCTATTAGGTACTTTTCAGACCGAACATCGCCCTGACGATGTAGCCTGCTATTTGCGGGTTTTCATTCAGCCGACGAACGGAGTAGGCGTACCATGCCTGCCCGAACGGCACATAGACCCGAAGCCTATGTCCTTTTGCCACGATGGAATCCCGCAACGGCTCGCGTACGCCCAACAGCATTTGGAATTCGTACTGTTCACGTGTCAGTTTGTATTTGGCGATGAGTTCGTACGCCTTCTCGACAATGTATTCATCGTGCGTGGCAATGCCGACATAACACCCGCTCTCAAAAAGTATTCTGAGTAACAGGACAAAATTTCTCCGTACTTCATTCCGGTCGCTGAGCGCAATGTCTTCCGGCTCCACATAAATGCCCTTGCACACGCGCACGTTCACGTTCAACTTCGCCAGCGAGCGGACGTCCTCTTCGCTCCGGCGCATATACGCCTGAATCACCACCCCGACGTTATCGTATCCCGCCTCTCTCAGCCTTCGGTAGATAGCGAGCGTATCGGAAGTCGTGGAGGAATCCTCCATATCAATGCGGACGAAATTTCCCGCCCTGCGCGCGGCGGAGACAATCGCTTCCAAATTCCGGTAACAGAGTTCGGCGTCGATGCGCAAACCGAGTTGACTTAGTTTCAAAGAGCAGTTCGAATCGAGCTTGCTCTCTTGCACCGATTGTACAATCCTCAACCACTCGTCCTTGATAGCAACGGCTTCCGATTCAGAATAGACGTCTTCTCCAAGCAAGTCGAGTGTCGCCATCAAGTGTTGAGCGTTCAGCCTGCGGACGACCTGAGTTGCATCCTCTAACGATGAACCTGCTATATAACGTCTGGACACCCTGCCGACAATAGATTTAGGAACGAGGGGAAGCGTTTTCGCAATAAACGTATTCAGAAAGGACATCTTTATTTTTCAAACCTGAGTGGAAAAAAAATCCGAAAAAAGATAGAGAGAGATAGAGTGAAATGCAAGAGAACAGTTATCAACTTTGAGAAGAGCTTTCCAATTTCTGCTACATACCAAACAAGATACGGCAAATAACGACTGCGCCGACCATGCCGAATACATCGGCAATCAACCCGGCGGGCAACGCATGGCGGGTGTTCTTGATATTGACCGAGCCGAAATACAGCGCGAGCACGTAAAACGTCGTCTCCGTACTGCCGTACATCGTGGAGGCAAGGATGCCGATAAACGAATCGGGACCATGCACGTTCATCAACTCAGTCATAATACCTAACGAGCCACTGCCGGAGAGCGGACGCATAATCGCCATCGGCAATGTCTCAGCAGGCATGCCGATGAGGTTCGTGGCTGGGGCGATGAGCGCGATCAGCACATCCATGGCGCCGCTCGCGCGGAAGATGCCGATAGCAATCAGCATCGCCACCAGATACGGGATAATCCGCACGGAGGTGTTAAAGCCTTCCTTGGCGCCTTCGACGAAGACCTCGTACACCCGGACTTTCTTGAAAATCCCCCATCCCAAAAAAATAAACAGGATCAGCGGGATGGCGATGATCGAAATAATATTGATGACCGCTCGAAAGACCTCACCCATGGCGCTCCTCCTTATTTTCCGGAGTCGTTTCGACAAGCAGGTCTTTCTTATAGCGTGGAAGTTTTTCGAGAAGTTTCACCGCAATCAATCCGAAGACCGTTGCACAAGCCGCGCCGAAAATCGACGTGCCGATGATGATGCCGGGATTCGCCGAGCCTGCCGCGGCGCGCACGGCGATGGCTGTCGCCGGAATCAGCACCAAGCCCGACGTGTTGATGACGAGGAACGTGCACATCGCATTCGAGGCGGTGCCGAGTTTGGGGTTCAGTTTATTGAGTTCCTCCATCGCCTTCAACCCGAACGGCGTCGCCGCATTGCTCAAGCCGAGCATGTTTGCCGAAAGGTTCATGATGATGGAGCCTATCGCGGGGTGGTCGTGCGGAATATCCGGGAACAATCGTTTGGAAATCGGGCGCAAGAGCGTCGTCAGGACTTTGATCAGCCCGGCTTCCTCCGCCACTTTCATCACGCCCAGCCACAATGCCATGATGCCGATGAGTCCGAGAGCGATCTCCACGGCTATCTTCGCATAGTCAATAGCCGCTTGCGTGACCGCTTTGAGTTTGACGAAGCGGATAGGTTCGAAAACTATTTGGACCGTCGCGGATTTTCTATCTTCCGAAAACCGAATGGACTTCACCGATCCGGTAAGCTTGCCCTTCACCGTAGCGTTATTCGCCATGTCCGTCCAGAGTTTCGGCGTCGCGGCTCCGGCTGAGAATGTTGCGACAGATTCACCTGACGGTGCGGTGGTAATTGACATCAACTGCCGGATTTCCGTTTTCGCTGTTTGGACGTTGTAGAATTCGTTAAACGCTTCGGGAGAAATGACTAACTCACCTTCCCACGTGGTGCGCAATTCAGTCGGGTATTTGCTGATCTCCAACGCAGCTTCGAACGGCACGCCGTTGCGGTAGGTATTGCTGAATTCGTCGTTGAGGTCGTTCCCCGCGGCGGCGAGAATTCCGATAGCAACGAGCGATATCCAAATATAATTAAGCATTCGATGGTCGTGCTTACGCGCTCATTAACTCTAACTGTGCGGTGCCTTTCACAAGCGAGTAAATCAATAAATCCATCACGAGGCGCTGGTCGCGGGAGGTGCTTTTGAGCGTCACGTCAGCGTCGAGCAGCGCGCGGAAATTCTGCTCGATGTGCTCGTTAGAAAAATTTGCGGAGAACGCGACGTACTGCTTGACATAATACGGCTTAATCCCCAACTCCGAGGCTATCAGTTGGTCGGTCGCCCGGCGTTGCTTCAGTTCGCTTAATTTGTAGAGCTGGGTAAAAAAGCGCGTGAGCATGACAATCATCAACTGCGGACTCTCGCCAAGCTCCAGCATACGTTCGAGGATTTGCATCGAGAGGCTGATATCGCGCTTGCCGACGGCGTTCTGCAATTCAAACACCGTGTAGCCTTTGGTCTCGCCCACCACCCCGGCAACGTCCTCCACCTCGATTTGTTTTTTATCACCGATAAAAATAAACAGCTTGTCAATCTCGCTTTGAATCACGCGCAGAGAATTTCCCACGTAGGCATGCAGAAGCCTGACCGCCTCAGGGCTTACGCTCTTCCCCATTTTTTTTATGCGCGCTTCTATCCAATCGGGCGCCTGATTATCGAAGAGCGGCTTGCATTCGATGAGTTGCGCCGATTTTTTGAGGTCGAGGAACAGCTTCTTGCGGAAATCAGGTTTGGAGGTTAGGAGCACCATAGTGGTAGATTCCATCGGCTTTTTGAAGTAACCGGAAAGCAGTTCCTGCGCCGCTTCGGTGGTCGCAAGTTTTTCGAATTCCTTGACCACCACCACGCGCCGCTCGCGCATCATCGGGAATGACGACGCGTGCGCGACGACGTCCTTCGTGTCGTCCCGACTGCCGTACATGATGTCGAGGTTGAACCCGCGCGCGTCTTCGTCAACGGCGTTCTCGACAATCGCGTTCATGCACTCTTCCGCCAGCAGGTCTTCCGCGCCATACACAAGATAGACGGGCGCAAACTGCTTGCTCGCTACCGCTTTATGGAGTTCCTGATGGGTCATGAGTTCATTTAACAACTAACCCCCTCGTCCCGTCCGCCCCAGGGCGACGGGACACTCCCCCTTGTCAAGGGGGAGAAACGCAATCATTGGCTATTTTTTTTTTGCTTTTCTTTTTTGAGCGCGGTGCGCAGGGCAATCGCAAACCCGCCCCAGACAGTGCCGAGCACAAGAATCATCGTCACTACTGTTGAAGTTTCCATGTTATACCTCCGCGCCGCTGGATAATGTTTTCCTGACCATCCATTTATTAAACACGATAAACAACACCATCATCACTCCCCACTGCGCCAGGCACGTGCCCACGCTGTAGAGGTGAAAGGGATTCCACCAGCCTTCCGGGTCGTACGAAAAAATAGATAAATAAAACCACCAGACAATAAGGGCGAATACCTGAATCGGGATGAGCCATGTAATCATCACATTATACCATTTGCCGACTTTGACGTCGCTTCCTTCGCCGTTCACCGCTTCTCGCCGGAATTTATCCGCTCCGTGCTTGATGACAGCGAACGAAATAAACCCGCCGCTCACCATCAGCCCGATGCCCCAGACGAAATCCTGGTTCTCGAAGAAATTCATGCTCAACGCCGAGGGTATGCCGAACAGAAAGCCGAGCGTCGCCACCATCGCGAGCGCGCGGTTCCGCGCCATGCCCATATCAATGAATGTCTTGACGGCAAGTTCGATCATGGATATCAGCGAGGTCAGCGCGGCAAACGAAAGGCCAAGGAAGAAAATAGTGGAGAAAAATGTCTGCACGGCGGGACCGCCGGGCATTTTTTCAAATAGCTGGGGCAGGAAAATAAACGCAAGCCCGGTGTTCGTGCTCCCCTGCCCGGAAATGAGTTCTTTCACGCCGTCGCCCGGTGCGAGCGCAAACACGGTCGAGAAAATCGTAATGCCCGCGAGCAGTGAAACGGAATTATTGCCGAACGCCGTCAGCGCGGCGTTGAGGGCGATGTCTTCCTTCTGGCGGGCGTAACACGCATACGTGAGTATCAGCCCCCACCCCGCGCCGGTGTCCCATGCGTTCTGCGTGAGCGCGGCGAGCCAGACTTTATAATCGAGCAACGTCTCCCAGCTCGGCGTGAAGAGGTACTGGATCCCTTCCCACGCTCCGTCCAACGTCACTGCGCGGACGGCAAGCGTCAGAAGAATAACAAGAAGCGACGGAATCAAAATGCGATTGGTGCGCTCAATACCGGAGACGACGCCTTTGTAAATGACAAACGCGCCGATGAGCATGGCGGTCATGTGGAACACGATAGGCTCGTAACTGCCTGTAAACGAGCCCCAGAGCGCGACATGGTCTTCCGTAGTGAGCAACGAACCTGAGAGCGAACTGGTGAGGTACTTCATGCACCACCCTGCGACGACGGAATAGTAGAACATGATCGCCGTCGCGACAAATCCGATAAACGCCCCCATCCACGCATAGCGCGCACCGGCAAGTTTGCCGATCGCGCCGATGGTCCCTTTGCGCGTGTACTTGCCGATGGCGAATTCCGCAATGATCAACGGGATAGACCATGCGAGCAGGAAGATGATCCACGGTATCAGGAACGACCCGCCGCCGTTTTGCGCAACGATTCGGGAGAATCGCCAGATGTTGCCCGTCCCGACGGCAATGCCGATGACGGCGAGAATCATCCCCCATCGCGAGGTAAAGAATTCTTTCTTTTCGGTCGTTTCAGCCATTGCACGCTCCGGCTTAATGAAAGACTCCGCGCCCCACTCTCAACTACTCAATTACTTAATGGAGACTTCTGAAATGAAACCTCTGAAAAATTCTCAGAATAATGTCATCCCGAGTTCGCCGTGGTGAACGAGGGATCTCACTCTTGAATTTGAACGAAAAAACGAGATTCCTCGTCGCTTTGCCTGCCTGCCGGCAGGCAGGCTCCTCGGAATGACATCGTTATTCTATTTTTCAGAAGTCTCTATGATGTATTTCAATTGTTTCTTAGCGTTCATCGCGCCTTTGCGGTTCGTTTTTTAATTAGAACGTAACGCCGAGTAATTGCAACAGGAACGAGTACTCGAACGCGATTTCCTGGTATCGTTTGTACCGCCCGGATGCGCCGCCGTGGCCCGCTTCCATGTTGGTTTTCATCAATAGTAGATTGTTATCCTTTTTGAGGGCGCGCAGTTTGGCGACCCACTTCGCCGGCTCCCAGTACTGCACTTGTGAATCATGCAAGCCCGTGGTGACCAGCATGTTGGGATATGCTTTCGATTCGACGTTATCGTACGGCGAGTAGGAGAGCATATACTCGTAGTACGGCTTGTCGTTCGGGTTGCCCCATTCGTCATACTCGCTTGTGGTAAGCGGGATGGTGTCGTCTAACATCGTCGTTACAACATCCACGAACGGTACATTGGCGATGGCTCCTTTGAATAACTCCGGGCGCATATTGACAACCGCGCCGATCAACAACCCGCCTGCACTGCCGCCCTGAATAAACAGCCGCGAGGGGTTCGTGAATTTTTCGTTGACCAAATGCTGTGCGCAGTCGATAAAATCCGTGAACGTATTTTTCTTCTTCAGGAGTTTGCCGTCTTCGTACCACGACCTGCCCATGTCCTGCCCGCCGCGTATGTGCGCGATGGCAAAGACAAATCCCCGGTCGAGCAGGCTCAAACGCACGGAACTGAATCCGGGGTCAATGCTGAAGCCGTACGAGCCGTATGCGTATAGGAGGAGAGGATTCGTGCCGTCTTTCTTTACGCCTTTGCGATACACTAGCGAGATGGGTACGGTCGTTCCATCCGACGCTCTGGCGGAAAGCCGCTCGGTCTGGTACTTTTGCGGGTTGTAGCCGCCGAGGACTTCCTCGCGCTTGAGGAGCGTCTTCTCACGTTTCACCATGTCGTAATCGTACACCGATTGCGGCGTTGTGAGCGAGCTGTAAGTATATCGTACGAGCCGCGTCTCAAAATCCAAATTCGTGCTGAAGGAGGCGGCGTACGCCGGCTCTTCGAACTGCAGGTAATGCTCGCCCGTTCCGGTCCACGGCATAACGCGAAGCTGAGTCAAGCCGCCCTTGCGCTCGCCGAGGACGAGATGGTCTTTGAAGATCTGAAATCCCGTCAGCAATACATCCGCGCGGTGGGGGACGACTTCCTGCCAGTTTTCTTTGGTTGTCTTGGCAAGGGGAGTTTTCATCAGGCGGAAATTTTTCGCGCCCATGTTTGTGCGCATAAAAAAATGTCCGCCGAAATGGTCGGCAGTGTAC
>DASWKY010000113.1:0-2441 GCA_036396395.1 Bacteroidota bacterium
GATGACAGAGTATATGAACGGTAACTCGAAGCGCGGCATTCCGGCCCATGCTATTGATACATTGCCGAAACTCGAATGGCTCTGGCCCGGTTCCTGGATTAACGCAAACTTCGATACGTGGATCGGGCAGGAAGAAAAAAACCGCGCATGGGAGTATTTACGCACAGCCCGACAAGACCTTGCAGAGTCGGGTTTGAAAGAGCCGGACCCAGCCGCGAAAGCTCCAAAACGCGATACGAAAGCCTGGTATGTGTTCCGGGCATGGGAATCTCTGTACGCGGCGGAAGGCTCCGACTGGTTCTGGTGGTACGGGACCTCGCTCTCGGCGATTCCCGGCGAAAAACCGTTCGACCGCGTTTTTGTGGCATTATTGAATTACGTCTATAAGTTCGCAAAGCTCGCGAAAGGGAAAATGCCGAAGAGAACATTCGATTTAATTACCGAAGGCGGCACGGTAGAACCTCATGTTGAACAAGGCGCAATGGCGCGCAGTCGCAAGGAGCTTGTTTCGGTTCTTTTTCAATGCGATGCGCGCGACATGCACGTTCCGAATTCTCTTTTTGTTACAGGGAATCTTGAGTCCCTGGGAAATTGGACGCCGAATAAAATCCGGCTTCACGATGACGGCTCGCACGGAGACCTCCAACCCGGGGACGGTATCTGGACGTATGAAATCCGCGTGCCAGCGGGAACGGAGATTCACTATAAATTCACCAATAGCGGCACGGAAGGACAGTGGGGCGCGGATGAAGAATTCCCGTCAGACCACCGTCGTGTCGTTGTCTCGAATAAACCCGGCGAGCGGCTTGTACTCCACGACCGATTTGGTATTATGTAAATTTTTATGAACTTGATAAAACCGTTCTCACTCATATATCGTTATTTCGTCCAGTCATGTGTTGCAGTAACTCTTCTTCTTGCGGGTTGTACATGTGAGAAGGAGGCTGACATTTCCACAACACAGCGCAAGGCTCGCGAAAGTACTCCGTGGCTTACAACTGCTTTCATCGCACGCATCGAACTCGCATTGCCTTCGGACGGTAAAACATTTGAGCGTGTAGAGAAAAGAATCGCCGACTTGCAACGTACGGGGTTTAGGACAATTTGGCTCTCCGCTGTGACCCCGATGAGTTCAATATATCCCGATCATCAACACACCGACCCCGTGCCCGCCCAGGATTTTTTAAGCGTCGAAACAGATTTTGGAACAGCAGAGGATTTCCGAAGACTTGTCCAAACCATCCACACGGCGGGGATGAACATTCTTATTGATTTCGTCCCAAAATATACGGCTTGGGATAGCAAACTGGTGATGGAACATCCCGACTGGTTCCACACGAATGAAGAAGGCGCTATCGTAGCGCCTAATAATGAGTGGGATGATGTAGCCGACCTCAATTACGATCATCACGAATTGCGGAAGTACATGATTGACGCGCTGAAATTCTGGGTGCAAGAACAGGAAATAGACGGATTTGCATTTCAGAAAGCCGATTTGATTCCGCTCGAGTTCTGGGTACGCGCACGAAAGGAAGTTGAAAGTATCAAACCCGTCGTCTTTCTTGCACAAAGTAATGTGTCCGAACATCTTCTCGAAGCGTTTGATGCAAGCTATACGAATGAGAGCGGCATTGCGGGCTTAGCGCGGGAAGGGATTCCAACCGAACTGTTTACAAGTATCGAAAACGAACAACATACGTACCCGCAAGGATTTTCACGATTGCGGTTCACTGCGGTCAGTCAAGATTTTCCGCAATTAGACTTAGAGCTTGATCAATTTGAAAAAAATCATACCGTCTTGGCATATACGATTCCCGGAATACCCGTCCACGTGTTCGACTCGAAATGGTTGTATGCTTCGTCCTCGTCATCCAACCTCACACTCAAGTTAGCTGAACAGTTGATAACACTTAGGAAAACATATCCAACGCTGGCAACTGGCGAGCTGACAGAACGTAAGCTTGCCGAGAATGCTACGTCAATCGCATTTGAAAGGAAATCGGAAACCGAGAGACTCATGGTGTTGTTGAATTTCTCTAAGGACCCCCAGCACATTTTACTTCAGGTGTCGGAAAATTTTCAGGGCGGCTTTAAGGATTATCTTGCTACGACGACATTGACACCGAAGTCGGGGTCGCTGGGATTTTCCGTTCCACCATATTATGCGAAAATACTGATTAGAACATCCGAGGAGCAGAAAGAATGAAGGCGCACACTGAATATCTTTGGTTTAACACAAAGAAGCACCGCGAGTATATCAATATTACTCCTGATGTAGAAGCCATCCTGAAGAAAAGCGGCATCAAAGAAGGAATGATTCTCGTCTCGGCAATGCATATTACCGCTTCGGTCTATGTGAATGACGCCGAATCAGGACTTATTCAGGATATTGATGAATGGCTGGAAGGGCTTGCGCCGTTTAATGCCAACTATCGCCATCA
>DASWKY010000114.1:0-3277 GCA_036396395.1 Bacteroidota bacterium
GTCTCCGGGACGCTTCCGCAGAACGCGCGTGAGATGCTTGCATTCTTCGTCTCGTAGAAGCAAATGCGTGCCGTGCACGTCTTTCGGGTCTGTGTAGAAGTATTCCATAAAGTTAGAACGACGCCCCAACATCCAACACAAATTCTCCACGCCCCTCCATGTTCAGCGCGTATTCCGTCCGGAGCACCAGACTATAAGGCAAGAGGAAATGCAGTCCCGCCCCATACCCGCTGTACCAGCGCTGGTCGAACACATTCTGCCCGCGGTACCACACCGTGCCCGCGTCGGCAAAGACGCCGAGGTAGAGTCCATAACGAAATGTGCTGAACTCTTTGATAAACTCGAACGGGAGCGTGTAATGCCTCGGCGAAATGAGTGGTATGCGTACTTCCGCGCTTCCGCCTGCAATGTGCTCGCCTTCTAACGCATCTTTGAAATACCCGCGAATGCGCTCCCGGTATCCGAAATAGGCGCGGTGGTATTTCGGGATTTCCCCTCCGCCTACAAAACTCGAAAACGCCCTGCCTGCCAGCGATATATCATCATAGACCGGCGCATAACCGCGAGCATCAAACCCGTAGCGAAAGAAATTCACCGGCGATTCCCCGAAGCCATGTTTGCTCGCGCCAAACACGAACGAATAGCCATCCATCGGATACTCTCTCACATCGCTCGTATTGACGGAAACACCAGCGCCCACGCTCACAAATGCATCACGCCCGTCCGGCGAGACAGTCCTGCCTAGCCCGGGTTCTGAGATGTTCCACACATCATAGTTCACCCATCCTAATACCGAGCTATACAAGTCAAACCGTTTTCCAAGCTCCAAGCCGAGTTTAAGGTTTGTTTGGTCGTACACGTCCGTTTCCACGCTCAAACTTTGGACTTCCGAGTACCGGGCTTCGACGCCAAGAGAGAGGTCGTCGTCCGTTAGCCGCGGATTTCTGTACGTCATCACCACCCACCGGTCGAATCCAAGCGCGGCAGAGAGATACAGCTTCTCATTCCTTCCACGAAAATTCGTATGGACAAATCCCGCGCCGTAATACAGCTTGTTAAAATCCCGGTACCGGATGCCGATGATAGGGTACGGAAAAATGTACCACCGTTCATCAACCTGCACCACAACAACGGCTTCCTTCCCTTCCGGTTTCACATCTAATTCCACTTTATTAAACAGCCCCAGACTGTAAATGCGCTTCTCGTCATGGTCCAGAGAGGCGTGCGTAATCAATTCGCCGGGCTGAAGTTTCATCTCGCGCAAGATCACGTAGTCCTTCGTCGTGAGATTGCCTTCGATGACAATCGCGCTGACGGTCAGGAGCGTATCCGCACTCTCGCGGGCAATAACTGTCTGGACTCCGACAAGAACAAAAAATATAGATTGCAAGTATTTCACGTCAGTCTTTTGAAAGCAAAAACCCTTCCGCACATTTGGGGAAGGGTTTCTGATGTTTTTTCACTATTCTAATGTACGAGTTGTCTATACTCAACGGCGATGCACCTATCCATGACGACTTGAAGCCCCGCTTGTTCCGCGCGCTCAGCCGCCTGTTCGTGAATAACGCCAAATTGAAGCCAGATTGTTTTCGCTCCGGCATTCACCGCGTCTTCTACGACCTCTGGAACCGCCGAGGACTGGCGGAACACATCCACAATGTCTATGCTCGCGGGAATAGATTTGACGTCGGGATAACATTGCGCCCCGTCCACTTCGTCATATTTCGGGTTCACGGGATATACGGTATATCCCTTCCGCACGAGGAACCGCGCAATGCTGTTGCTGTCGCGCCACGCTTTCTGCGACGCGCCGACAACCGCTACGGTGCGGGATTCTTCCAAGATTTTCTTTATGTTCTCGTCGTCTTGAATTGGCATATGAATATACATTAATGCGAAGGTGTCCCCACCGAGCATGTTCTACACGGCGAGAATCCTTCATTGCAGAGACACTATCCAGTTCTACTCATAACACTTCCGCGTACGTTTCAATTGGCGGGCAGGCGCACATGATATTCCTGTCGCCGTACGTATTATTGATACGCCCGACCGATGGCCAGAACTTATTGTGCTTCACGAACGGCGCGGGGAACGCCGCCTGTTCGCGCGAATACGGGTGCGCCCATGCATCGGCGACACATTCCTGAACCGTGTGCGGGGCATTCTTCAGCACATTATTTGTCCGGTCGGCTTCCCCGTCCGCAATGTCCTGCATCTCTTTTCGGATCACCGTCAGAGCGTCGATAAATCGGTCTAATTCGGCTTTCGATTCGCTTTCCGTCGGTTCGATCATCAGTGTGCCCGCCACCGGAAACGACACCGTCGGCGCGTGGAACCCGTAATCCATCAGCCGTTTGGCGATGTCTTCCACTTCCACTCCCGCCATGTCTTTGAAAATTTTCGTGTTCAGAATAAATTCGTGCGCCACGCGGCGTTTGCTTCCCTGATACAGCACGGGATACTGCGGCTCTAATTTCGCTTTCAGATAATTTGCGTTGAGGATGGCGTATTTGGAAGCGTCCGTAATGCCCTGCGCACCGAGCATCTTAATGTAACCGTACGAAATTAACAAGATGCTCGCGCTCGACCAAGGCGCAGACGCAACCGCGGGAATACCTTTTCCGCCCCCCGTTTTGACAAATGGATGGTTAGGCAAGAATTGTGCAAGGTGTTCCGCAACGCAAATAGGACCCATCCCCGGACCGCCGCCGCCGTGCGGAATAGCAAACGTCTTGTGCAGATTGATATGACATACATCGGCGCCGATGAGCACGGGGCTGGTCAGCCCGACCTGCGCGTTCATGTTTGCGCCGTCCATGTACACCTGCCCGCCGTACTTGTGAATGATATCGCAAATGTCTTTAATGCGCTCTTCGAATACGCCGAACGTCGACGGATACGTAACCATGAACGCAGCGAGCTTATCCTTGTATGCGTCGGCTTTGAATTGCAAGTCGTCAAGGTCTATGTTGCCTCGGTCGTCGCAGTTGACGACGACGACGTTCATACCCGCCATCGTTGCGCTAGCGGGGTTCGTCCCGTGCGCTGAGGAAGGAATCAACGCGACCGTGCGGTGCCCTTGTCCTCTGTCTTGATGATAGGCTCGAATAACCAGCAAGCCGGTCAGTTCTCCCTGCGCGCCGGAGTTCGGCTGAAGCGACGCGGCGGCGAAACCGGTAATGGCGCACAGGTCATGCTCAAGTTCCCTGAATATCTGCGCGTATCCTTCTGCCTGCTCCGGCGGAACGAACGGGTGCAACTGGGAAAATTCGGGGGA
>DASWKY010000115.1:0-4748 GCA_036396395.1 Bacteroidota bacterium
TTTCGATAATCAAACTGCGCGCGCCGGATTGCACCAGCTGAAACTCATCCAACAGGGCATGCGGGAACTGAGCGATGATTCCGATAAAAATGATTAACGAGATACCGTTGCCGATGCCGCGGTCGGTGATCTGTTCACCCAGCCACATCATGAGCATCGTCCCTGACGTCAAGACAATCACCGTACTAATTGCAAACCCAAGTCCCTGCACGGCAAGTGAACAATCGGACCCGCCGGCGTGGTCGTACTCACCAGTTTCACCACCACGCCACTCGCTTGTAACGCGGCGATGAACACCGTGCCGTAGCGCGTATACTGGGTAATTTTTTTCCGTCCGTCCTCGCCTTCTTTCTGGAGCTTCTGAAAATACGGCACAACCGCTCCCATTAACTGAATCACAATGGACGCACTGATATAGGGCATAATGCCCAAGGCGAATACCGCCGCATTACTGAACGCGCCGCCGACGAACAAATCGTATAATCCAAAGAGCGTTCCCTGGGACGATTCACGAATCGTATCCGCTAAGAGGCTCGCGTCGACGCCGGGAAGGGTAATGTGCGACCCGATACGGACGACGATGAGTATGAGCGCCGTAAACATCAGCCGCTCCCGTAACTCTTGAATCTTAAAAATATTCGTAAACGTCTCAGTAAGCTTCGCCATTCAATCCTTTCATCAGCTCAGAACTGTCGCCTTGCCCCCCGCCGCTTCTATCTTCGTCATAGCCGACCTGCTAAACGCGTGCGCCGTTACCTCAAGCTTGCTTTTCAATTCGCCCTCGCCTAAAATCTTCACAGGCTCGCGCTTGCTGGAAATCGCGCCCGCCTGGTAGAGCGCATCCGGAGAAATCACGCCGCTGAGTTTCTTGTCCGCCGCGAGCTTCTCTAGTGTGTTCACGTTGACGATCTGATACTCTACACGCGCGCGGGGATTAAAACCGAATTTCGGTACGCGGCGCGTAAGAGGCATTTGTCCGCCCTCGAACCAGTAACGGAACGTGTACCCGGAACGGGATTTCGCGCCCTTATGACCGCGCGTCGCTGTGCCGCCGTGTCCGGAACCCTGACCCCTGCCGATGCGCTTCACTTTTCTGCGTGAGCCTTTTGCAGGCCGTAAATTGCTGAGTATGTTTTTTGCCATTAGAGTTCTTTCTCAGACCTCCCAGGTTTTGAAAACCTGTGAGGTCTTTTCACATTAGGATACTTCTTCGACGCGCACTAAATGCCTGACACGGTTGATCATACCGCGTATTTGCGGCGAATCCGTTTGGACGACGCTGTAGCGCGGCCGCCCAAGCCCCAACGCTTTGATGGTCAGTTTCATTTTTTTCTTCTCGTCAATGATACTGCGCATTTGCGTAATTTTTAATTTCTTTGCCGTGTCTGCCATGGTAGTGTCTTAGTTAAGTTGGAATAATTCCTGCACGGACATTCCGCGACGCTGGGCGACAGCCTTTGCGTCCTGCAAGCTGAGTAATGCTTTGAGCGTTGCTTTCACGACGTTATGCGGGTTGGGCGATCCCAACTGCTTTGTCAACACGTCCTTCACGCCCGCCGATTCCAGCACCGCGCGCACCCCGCCGCCTGCGATGAGCCCCGTTCCGGGCGATGCGGGTTTCAGCAATACTTTCCCTGCCCCGAACTTCCCAATCACCTCGTGCGGGATAGTCCCTTTGAAAATGGGAACCTGCACCACATTCTTGCGTGCATCGTCGCCGCCTTTGGAGATGGCGTCGGCGACTTCATTCGCCTTGCCCAGACCGATACCGACATGCCCTTTCCCGTCGCCCACGACAACGACGGCGTTAAAGCTGAAGCGGCGTCCGCCCTTGACCACTTTGGCGACACGGTTGATGTGCACCAAACGCTCTTTGAGTTCCAGTTCACCTGCCCGTACTCGGGGCGAATTTTTTCGTTGTTCTTTCATAAGGTTAGAATTTTAAACCCGCTTCCCGCGCGCCGTCTGCCACTGCTTTGACGCGGCCATGATAGAGGTATCCGTTCCGGTCGAAGACCGCTTTCTGAATATTCTTCTCAATCGCTTTTTGCCCGGCAACCTTCCCGATGAGTTTCGCAACCTCGGAAGGCTTTTTCACCGCTTGCGCCTGCTCGCGGACTTCCTTCGTCAGTGAAGAAACCTGCACCAGCGTCTTGCCTTCGGCATCATCAATCAACTGCGCGTAAATATGATTGAGACTGCGGTACACCGTCAGGCGCGGGCATTCGCTCGTGCCGAGGATCTTCTTGCGGATCCTGAATTTTTTCTTGAGCCTGCGCTCTATCGTATTTTTGATAATCATAACGAACCTTGCGTTGAATCCGGGCTGAAGCCCTTATGGAGACTTCTGAAAAATTAATTAAGCTGTCATGGTGAGCGGAGTCGAACCATGTTTTTTGAACAAAATCGCCCTTCGACTTCGCTCAGGGTGACTAAATTTTGGATATTTCAGAAGTCTCATGAGTATTTTTTTTACCCCCGACCTAAAGGTCGGGGCTATTGCCACATCCTTTATGACATTGCCACGTCCTTCAGGACGTGGATAAAAATTCTGAAACCGCGCGGGGTTTTAACCCCTATGCAATATTATTTCGCGGCTGTTGCGGCGGCTTTACCGGCTTTGCGACGGATGTATTCGTTTTCGTATTTCACGCCCTTGCCCTTGTACGGCTCGGGCGGTTTGAACGACCGAATTTTCGCGGCGACCAAACCCACCAACTGCTTGTCAATGCCGCTGATGATAATGCTCGTCTGGGTCGGAGCTTCAAGCTTGATGCCGTCGGGCGCGCCGAAGACAATCGGGTGCGAGAAACCGAGTTGAAGCTGAAGCTTCTTGCCCTTCATCTCCGCACGGTACCCGACGCCGACGATTTCAAGTTTCTTCGCGTACCCTTCCGTCACGCCGACAATCATGTTCTGGATATTTGCGCGCCAGAGACCGTGAAGTGCACGGACATTCTTCTCGTCCGAACGGCGGGTCAGCAGAACTTCACTGCCCTTGACTTCCACGCTTACGGCAGGATGCACGTTCGCCGCCAGTTCGCCTTTCGGTCCCTTGACCGTGACGGCGCCCTGTTGCTGCGCGACCGTTACGCCTTTGACAATTTCAATAGGTTTTCGACCAACTCGTGACACGGTACACTCTCCTCAATCTAAGTTACCACACAAATGCGACGACTTCGCCGCCGACTTTTTCTTTGCGCGCTTGCGCGTCCGTCATAACGCCCTTCGACGTGGAAACGATGGCGACGCCCAACCCGCCGAGCACGCGCGGAAGCGCGTCCGAATTCCGGTACTGCCGAATGCCGGGCCTGCTGACCCGCCTCAACCCCTGAATGACGGGCTTCCCGCCGTTGTATTTCAACTGAATGCGCAACACGCCTTGCTTCCCGTCTTCCAGTACCGCAAAATTGGCAATGAATTTCTGGTCGACAAGAATCTGCGCCATCGCTTTTTTCATCTTGGATGCGGGAATATCGACGCGCTTGTGCTTCGCTTTTCCCGCGTTGCGCAAGCGTGTCAGAAAATCTGCTATCGGGTCTGTCATCGACATCGAATCATTACTCCTGAAAAAACTTTTTTATCTAGCCCGTGAAAAATTAAGAAATTCTATCACCAGCTCGCTTTGCGCACGCCGGGAATTTTTCCATCGAGCGCAAGGTTACGGAAACAAATTCTGCAAATGCCGAACTTCCGGTAATAGGCGCGCGGGCGTCCGCACATGCCACAGCGGTTATGCTGGCGCACTTTATATTTCGGCGTTCGTTTCGCCTTGACGACCATTGCCAATCGTGCCACTTCGATCCCCTTTCGTTAAGCCGGAACCGGCGCCGCCGGTTGCGGTTGCTGGACGACTTCCTGCCGTTTGACAAACGGCATGCCCAGCGCTTTTAACAGTTCGTATGCTTCGCTGTCGGTCTTTGCCGTGGTGACCATCGTAATATCCATACCGGTAATACGCGAGACTTTATCCACGTCAATTTCCGGGAAGATAATCTGTTCTTTCAAGCCGAGTGTGTAATTGCCGTGCCCGTCGAACGACTTATCAGGCACGCCGCGAAAATCGCGCACGCGCGGCAGTGCGACATTGACCAGCCGGTCGAGAAATTCATACATCTTCGCCCGGCGCAGTGTCACGCGACAGCCGATAGGAAGATTCTCGCGCAGTTTGAAGTTCGAGATCGACTTCTTCGATTTCGTGATGACGGGCTTCTGCCCGACGATCGTTTCCAGTTCTTTAACGGCAACCTCAAGAAGCTTCGCGTCCTGCGTTGCTTTACCCACGCCGATGTTGAGCGATATTTTTTCCAGCCGCGGCACCTGCATCACGCTCCGGTACTGGAAACGCTTCATCATCTGCCCGACGACTTCCTTCTTATAGTGAAGGAAGAGGCGCGCGGGCGCAACAGGCTCTTGCGGCTCGGTTTTCTTGCTCTTCGGTTCAGCCGCGCCTTGCCCGGCTTGTTGTTTTTTCTCTGCTTTTTCTTTCGCCATAACGGTTCTTTTCGTCGCTTAAAACATTTCGTTGCAATTTTTGCAGATACGCATCGTCTTTTTCTTATTCGATGTCGGGTCAATAACGTGCTTATGTCCCACCCGCGCCGCCTTACTGCATTTCGGGCAGATAATCATCACGTTCGAGGCGTGAATCGAAGCTTCCTTTTGCTGAACGCCGCCCTGCGGGTTCTTCTGCGAAGGGCGCGTGTGCCGCTTCACGATGTTCACGCTTTCGATGATCACCCTGCGCG
>DASWKY010000116.1:0-3820 GCA_036396395.1 Bacteroidota bacterium
CTGGGCGGAAGGTGAACGTCCGCGCGAAAAACTCCAACGACACGGCGCGGCAATGTTGAGCGAAGCGGAACTTCTGGCGATTCTCATTCGAACTGGAGCGCGTGGTGCGACGGCTGTCGACCTCGCCAAGAAGCTCGTGTCAAACGGGAGAAGTTTGCGCGACATCGCGCAGATGTCCGTCACCGATATTACCGCCCTTGGTATCGGGCAAGCGCGGGCGACGGCGATTGTGGCGGCATTCGAACTCTCTCGCCGTTTGCCGTTCAGCGACGGCGAGGAGAAGGCGATCTTCCGCAGTCCCTCGGACGTTGCGGCGCGGTACGGTCCCAAACTGCGCGACCTGAAGCATGAGGAGTTTTGGGTGATAGTGTTGAACGCGGCGAACGAACTCCAGCAGGAATCGCGCGTCTCCAGCGGCACGCTCAGCGCGTCACTCGCGCACCCGCGAGAGTGTTTTCACCATGCGATCCGGGAAAAGGCGGCGAGCGTGATTTTTGTCCACAACCACCCGAGCGGCAACCCGGAACCGAGCCAGGAAGATATCGCCATGACCAAGCAGTTGGTGGAAGCAGGGAAGATTCTGCAGATTCCTGTTCACGACCACATTATTATTGCGGGGTCGAAGTTCACAAGCTTCGCCGAGCGGGGGCTGGTGTGAAACTCTTACCCGTAGAATGCGTAACAAAGCTACACATGACGTAAAAAAAGCCTGTATGAATCAGCGATTTCACTTGACTTTCTTTTCTCGAATCTTTATCATACAGACAGTATAACGTTGATAATTTGCGGTATCGTTTCAAATCATTTTTAGAGGAGAAGCGGACATGAAGAAATCTGTAGGAGTGATCCTCATCGCCGGAAGCTTGATGGCGGCGGTGTTGTCCGGGTGTTCCAGTAAACCCAGCGCTGAAGAGTTGCAACAGCTGGAAGCGTTGAAGTCGGAAATTTCCTCGCTGGAAAGCCGGATTTCCGCGCTTGAATCGGAAAAAGCGTCACTGACGAGATCGATTGCGGAGAAAATTGCAATGATTGACCAGTGCGCAAAAGATAAAGCGCTCGTTGAACAGCGCCTCAAGTCCATGCAATAAGCGACCAATCGGTAAGGAGACCAAGACCATGAAGTTGCATAACCGTATTCGTATGATTGTCGTCCTCGCCTGCGCCTTTGCAGTCACTGCCGTTGCTCAAGAGATATCGAAAAACGAGTGGCAGCAGCAAATGCAGGAGTTGACGGCAAAGCGAGACCAGCTCAACAGCAGGCTTTCCGCTTTGCAAACAGAAGTGAACAATTTGAAGAAACAAGACGCGGACCAGCTCGCGGCGCTGAACAAATGCGAGGACGAACTCCTCGCGATGGTCGGCGCGACAAGAGAATCCGCTCGCGCGTTTGAAGCGGAACTCGGACGCATCGACGCGAAGCTCGACGAGCTTGCGCGTCTCTCGAACCAGGACCTCTGGAGCCGTCGCTCAGAACTCGATGCCGTCCAAACGTCTATCAACAATGCAAAGAAAAATAAGCTGAGCGCAATCCCGAAGTACTACGACCGCCTCGAAAATCAGCAGAACCGGTTGAACGGCTTGCGCAGGTCGATTGAATCGTCCATGGCGAACACCTATACCGTCGGCACATGGTCGAAAGACCGTGATTGCTTGTGGAATATCGCCAAGAAACCGACAGTGTATGATAACGCGTTCCTCTGGCCTAAAATTTGGCAGGGCAACCGCGACCAGATCAAGAATCCGGATGTCATTCATCCGGGTCAGAAGTTGAACATTCCCGCGAAAGCGGAATTGACGGCGGACGAGAAAGCCGCCGTGCGTGGATACTGGCAGAGAAAGCAGTCCGGCCAGACGCAGATGGACTAATCTCAGGAGGACGCGCACAACGTTTCCCCGGTACATGAAGCACGATGTTTCGTTTTTTGATGAACGCCCTTCCCGCCTCGCGCGGTGTGAGGGCGTTTCGTCTTTATTTGTGGTTGTAGATTGTTCTTGATATGGTACCCTTACCCCGTCCTGCCGGACACCCCTCTCCCTCTAAGGGAGAGGGGCCCCCTTTGGGAGGTGAGGGTCAGTATGATGTCATAAGGAGGATACCGTTTCTTGGCAGAAAAAAAACTGACCGTAGCCGGAGTGGACACCGTCCATCTCCTCGGCTATAACGATGTGCATTTGCAGTTGATAGAAGACCGGTTCGATGCGACGATAGCGGTGCGCGGAGAACAAATCACAGTGCGCGGCTCGCAGGTTGAAGTCGCAAAGATCGAAAAAATCTTTAACGAGCTTCTTTACATTCTCAACAAGAACGGCAACCTGACGCCGAACGACGTCGAGACCGTCATCGACCTTGTGACGGTCAACGGCTCGACGCCGGAGCTACCCGCGGAGAGCCTCGCGGAGGATTCCGACGCGGCGATTCTCTTCACGAAGGTCGGCGGCATCAAAGCGCGAACGCCCGGACAAAAACAGTATATCGCTCAGGTTGTCAAAAACGATATTGTCTTTGCGATCGGTCCTGCCGGAACGGGAAAAACCTATCTCGCGGTTGCAATGGCTGTCGCCGCGCTCAAGAACCGCGATGTGACAAGAATTGTCCTCTCCCGTCCGGTCGTGGAGGCGGGGGAAAGTTTGGGCTTTTTGCCGGGGGATTTTCGCGAGAAAGTTGACCCGTATCTCAGGCCGCTGTACGACGCGCTGGACGACATGCTGACGGCGGAAAAACTCCGCAGTTATATGGAGAAGAATATCATCGAAATTGTACCGCTGGCGTACATGCGAGGGCGGACACTGCATAATTCATTCGTCATTCTCGATGAAGCGCAGAATGCTTCGGCATTGCAGATGAAAATGTTCTTGACGCGCCTCGGTGTGCATTCCCGCGCCGTCATCACGGGAGATGTGACGCAGGTGGATTTACCGCAGAAAACGACATCCGGATTGATTCAAATTCAGGATGTGTTAAAGAAGATTCAGGGAGTCTCGTTCGTCTATCTTGATAAGAACGACGTCGTCCGCCACCGGTTGGTAAAAGACATTATAGAAGCGTACGATAAGTTCCACGCGAACGGAAGCCAGTAAGTATAAAGTCTCAGGTTTCAAGTCTCAAGTTAATCACGATGTCGGATTTAAACTTTAGACTTTGAACTTTGGACTTGAGACTTATGCCGGTTCCAAATCTCATCCATCTCTTCCAGCGTTGTTTCTTCTATCTTCTTTCCTTGCGACTTCAATTCTTGTTCGATTCCCTGGAATCGTTTCGTAAATTTCTCTACTGATTTGCGGAGTGCGATTTCCGGATTCACATGAAGAAAGCGCGAGTAGTTGACGAGCGCAAAGAGCAGGTCGCCGAGTTCGTCTTCCACATGTGCCGCATTGCCGGATTGCTCCGCTTCGCCTAACTCGCGGATCTCTTCCTTCACCTTCTCCCACACGTGGCTTTTCTCTTTCCAGTCAAACCCGACTTTCGACGCTTTTTCCTGCAGTCTGTATGCCCTGAGTAAAGCGGGGAGTTCTTTCGGTACGCCCTGAATCATGGACGTTCTGCCTTCAGCCATCTTGAGCTTTTCCCAATTCGCTTTGACTTCCTGCGCGCCGCTTACTTTCGTATCGCCGAAGATATGCGGGTGCCGCCGGACGAGTTTTTCTTTCGAGGACTGCACGACATCCTCGATTGTGAATGCATTGGTTTCTTCCGCCATGACGGAATGCATCGCCACGTGCACAAGCAAATCGCCAAGCTCGGATTTCAGTTCCGGCATGTTATTATGGTCTATGGATTCAACCACCTCGTATGCTTCCTCGATAAGAGCCGGGCGTATGG